>JAAZVO010000293.1 GCA_018623405.1 Crocinitomicaceae bacterium | reverse complement strand
TAGTAGTTTCTATGGTAGGATTTGTATCATATACGCAACAAATCAAAGTTGGCAATGAACCTTTAGCGCTTGAAATAAACTTGAAAGAAGAGCTTACCAACCTGCCGGAATTAGTTGTAGAAAGCCAAACTTTAGGAGGCAGCCTTTCAAATAACGGAAAACTAGGAGGCAGTATTGGGTACATCTCGCCGAAGCAAATGCAACAATTAAGTTTTAATGATGTAAACCGTGCCTTGCGAAATATTTCAGGTGTGTATATACAAGAGGAAGATGGCTTTGGGCTAAGACCAAATATTGGTTTGCGCGGCAGTGGATTGGAGAGGTCATCTAAAATAACCTTGATGGAAGATGGTGTTTTAATGGCTCCTGCCCCCTACGCCGCACCGGCAGCATATTATTTTCCCACAGTGGGCCGTATGTTTTCTATTGAAGTATTAAAAGGCAGCTCACAAATTTCATTTGGCCCTCAAACTACAGGTGGTGCAATCAACTTTGTTTCAACACCCATTCCAACCAAAAGACAAGCTAGAATTCACCTAATTGGAGGTAGTTTTAATGGTAGAAATATCCATGTAAATTATGGAGAAAGGCATAAGCATATTGGTTTTGTAATTGAAGCCTTCGATCAATCCTCTGATGGATTCAAAACGCTACCAAATGGAGCAAATACAGGCTTTAGAAAAACAGATTACCTCGCTAAATTGCAATTAAACACTTCGGCGAAAGCCAACTTTTACCAATCGTTAATTTTAAAAGCAGGAGTAACAAATGAAAACTCTAACGAAACCTATTTAGGACTTAGCGATTTAGATTTCGAGGCCAATCCATATCAGCGATATGCAGCAAGCGCTAACGATAACATGCTTGCTTCTCAAAGGCAATTAAGTGCCACCCATTTTATTGAATTAGCCAAAGGATTTGAGGTTTCTACCACGCTTTATCAAAATAAATTTGAAAGAAATTGGTATAAGTTTCAATCGTTAAAAGATTCATCAGGAAATAGTCTTTCCATAAATGACCTTTTTGTTTCGGGTGGCTATTATTTAGATGTATTAAGAGGAAACCAAAACGCTACTTGGGGCGCCATAAACCTAAGGGCAAACAGTAGAGCCTATTACAGTGAAGGTATTCAAACAAGAATAAAATTGCACAAGAAAATTGGAGAGGCTAAACATGCCTTTACATTAGGTGGAAGAATACACCGCGATGGTATGGATAGATTTCAATGGGAAGATACCTATAACATCCTCAACAATGAACTTTCTTTGGTAAATTTAGGAGCACCCGGCTCGCAAAGCAATTTAATTTCATCTGCACAAGCGGCTTCATTTTTTCTTGAGTATAAATTTCAAAAAGGAAAATTAGAAATAACGCCGGGCTTAAGACACGAAAACATTACACTTTCATTAAAAGATTTTGGAAACACCGATCCTGAAAGAACGGGCTTAAATCAAAATAATACCACTTCTACGGTAAGTAGCTTTATTCCGGGGGTTTCAGCATTCTATGGTTTAACTGAAAATTCAGGATTATTTGCAGGAGTTTATAAAGGTTTTGCTCCTCCGGGAGTTGGCAGTAACGCCAAACCTGAATCTTCAATTAATTATGAGCTAGGTTACAGACAAAACAACTCCTTTGGTAAACTGCAAACCACAGCTTTTGCCGCAAATTACAGCAATCTATTAGGTTCTGACCTTGCTGCCGCAGGTGGCGCAGGAAGTGTGGATTTGTTTAATGCAGGTCAATCTTTAGTTTATGGATTAGAGTTTGAATACGCGCTTGATTTTTTTATCAATCAAAAAACATACATACCTGTAACTGCCAATTACACTTACACAAAGGCGACTTTTAGCAACTCTTTTTCATCCTCTTTCGAGCCTTGGGGCAATGTGGTTAAGGGAGATAACATTCCTTATATTCCCAATCACCTATTTAACTTTTCTACCGGTGTAGTTCATCAGGTTTTTAGCACTTCAATTCAATTTAGCTACAATGATGAAATAAGAACACTAGCCGGAAAAGGTAACCTAATGGCTACATACAAAGTACCAAGTTTTTTTGTGGTTGATTTAACTTCTGAATTTTTTATTTCTGAAAGTGCAAACATCTTCTTTAGCATTCAAAACCTGCTTAACGAAGAGTATGCTGTATCACGCAGACCCATTGGGTTAAGGCCCGGCCTTCCGCGCAATTTCAGAATAGGATTTAAATGGAATTTTAAAGAATTCTAATTCCTATTTATTTCGTTTTAACTTCGCACGTTATGCGGAGTTTTTGGGTTTTATTATTTGTTTTTTCAGCTTTTGCCTGCACTTCAGAGCCACCAACCCTATACGGTAAATGGAAACTAGTAAGGTCTGAGTACCAAAAAACAGGAAAGGTGATACCATCATCTAACTTTCAGGGTAGTGTTGAGGCGGTTTTTTCTACCGATGGCACTTTTACCACTTTGTACCAAGGCAAAAGAATTAACTTTTTTCCCTACGAGTACAATGGAAAAGCGCTTTCAATAAATAATAAATCTACCAACTTTTATTTCCGTTTAGATACCTTATTTTTAGAGACTGATAAAACTCAGGGAATTGTGGACGTTTACATCCGCACCTCAATAAAATAAAGCTAAGTGTATTTTATACACTTATTTGATTAATTTAGTAGCCAACCAAAATTTCTATGGACGCAAGAAATAGAGTTATTATAGAAAAGGTAGAACCTACTGTTGATAGTGGAAGGTTTTATGCAAAAACTGCTGAAGAAGAAATAGTTAAGATTTCAGCAGATATTTTTTCAGATGGGCATGATGTAATCAATGCTAGTTTCGAAATAAAATACGAAAGCCAAAAAAATTGGAAAGAATTTCCTCTTATTAAAGAAGAACAAGACAATTGGTCTGCAACTTTTGAAGTAGCAAAACCGGGGAACTACCAATTTAGAATTTTAGGTTGGGTTGACCATGCTTTAAATTGGCAGCATAACATCAAACGAAAAATAGACGATGATCAAAAAGTAACTATTGAGTTGCTAGATGGCGTCCAATACCTCGATTTTGTTGACAAAAAAGCCAATAAATCAGAAAAGCAATACCTCTCAAAACTTGCCATGAGCTTTAAATCTGATGAAGATTATGAAGAGGCTATAACTCAAGCAACATCTGAAGAACTCAAAAACCTATTTTTAAAATATCCTCGCAAAGAATTTGTAACCAAATCTGCCACCTTTAATCTGTTTGCCGACAGAAAAAAAGGGGTCTTCAGTTCATGGTATGAGTTTTTTCCTCGCTCTGCAGGTAAAGGATTAACACACGGCACTTTTAAAGACTGCGAAAATGTATTGCCCGAAGT
>JAAZVO010000292.1 GCA_018623405.1 Crocinitomicaceae bacterium | reverse complement strand
ACCTAAAGAAAAAAGGTACTATCCTGATGCAAATAGCACTTTAAGAGTAGCTTATGGCAAGGTAGAAGGTTACGAACCAAAGGATGGCGCATATTATCATTACTATACAACCCTTGATGGTGTAGTAGAGAAATACATTCCGGGAGATAGAGAATTTGACGTACCACAGAAACTATTAAATCTTTATGAAGCCAAAGATTATGGACAATACGGCTATGGCGATCAAATGCCTGTTTGTTTTATAGCTTCTAACCATTCTACAGGAGGAAACAGTGGTTCACCCGTATTAGATGCTAATGGCAATTTAAAAGGTTTAAACTTTGACCGTTGTTGGGAAGGTACCATGAGCGACATTATGTTCGACCCTGACCGTTGCCGAAACATTATGGTAGATTTAAACTATGTGCTTTTTATCATTGATAAGTTTGCCGGTGCGGGTCATTTAGTACGAGAAATGACCTTGGTAAAAGAATAATTTTAATCGCTTTCTGAATTTTGTATTTTTAGCTTTTTAATAATAACCCCATGAAAAAATTATTTTCATTACTTTTCTTAATAGGTTCAATCTCCCCACTTTTTGGTCAGATATATAACCAAACTTCACCATTGCAAGTTTATTCTGCCCCTTCGGGTGGTGCTTTTGGTAATATTTTGTTTCAAGGCGCACCGCCTCAACCAATTGGCCCCGCAACGCTAACCTATTATTATAGAGGAGATTTAGATTTTCCTTCAAGTAATGAGTTTTTCGACCTGTTAGATGAAAACTCAAACTTTATTGCGCAAAGTTTATCTGCTTTACAATGTAATCCTCAATTTGATTCTTTGGTACTTACCATTCCTGCGGCTGATATTGCTCAATGGGCATCAAATGGTCAAATAGGTTTTTCATTTTTAGCCGGGTCAGGCGTAAATGGATCTACACTTTGTAATGATCCTAGTGGAGCATTTGTAAAAATCAGGTATCAATACCAAACTGGAGGTAATTTTTGCCCCGGACCATTTGGTTTAAATGTAATAAACGTTGATACCTCTAACCTAACTTTCGGTTGGACAACAGGTGGCTCTAACGTATGGAATGTTCAATATGGGCCTGCAGGATTTCAAGTAGGAAATGGAACTATTATCAATAATGTGGTTTCGAATCCTTTTACTATAGGTAATCTACTTAAAGGAAATACCTATGATTTTTATGTGCAAGACTCCTGTCTTTCTACTTCAAATGCATCTTTTTGGTCAGGACCGCTAAGGGTAACAGTTCCAATTGCTGCACCTTATTATCAAGGTTTTGATTCAGTAAATGTTCCACAATTACCTTTTGGTTGGTTGCAACATATTTTTAATGTTTCTACCTTTTCTCTGCCTAGCGCTGTTACAGCAAATGGAACACTTTTCAATGAACCTATTCCTTTTACTCCTCCAAACTGCGGGAAATTTGATATCATATATGCTTTTAGCACTATTGCAAATGATACAGTGTATATGATTACTCCTCCTGTTTATGATCTATTTTCTAATCAAAACAGGGTAAGATTTAAAGCCACCTCTCCCGGTCCTCAATCTATGGAAGTAGGTTACATGATGGACCCTACCAATTCAGGAAGCTTTACTTCCTTAGCTACCATAGGTCCATTATCTCCTAATTGGGAAGAATATAAAGTAAACTTTACAGGAATTTCAGGTACCAATATTGGAAGACTCGCCTTTAAATATTACGGTAATCAAAATTCAAGTGATGGCTTTATTGAAGATGTATATTGGGAAAAAATTCCTGAATATGATGCAGGTGTAATAGGCTTTGATGCTCCCGGCAATCCAATTACGCTAGGTAATCAATCGGTAGAGGTTTCCATTACCAACTATGGTATTGATACCTTAACCAATGTAAACATAGGTTGGGATGTTAACGGTGTTACACAAACTCCATTTGTATTGAATTTATCAGGTGCAAACAGACTTCCTGTTGATCAATCAGCATCTAATATCAACATCGGTAATTTTAATTTCACCAACTCAATAAATGTAGTAAGAAGTTGGACTTCTTTACCAAACGGTCAAATTGATGAAGTACAAGAAAACGATACTGCTTTAACAGTTTTTTGTTCTGGTTTAACAGGAACTTATACTGCAGGGCAACCCGGTGATGACTTTCCAAATTTAGACTTGGTTTTTGAAGCCTTAAATGGTTGTGGATTAGTTGGTCCAACAGAAATTGTGATTTCAGGTGGTGACTATCTAGTAAATGAAGAATTGAATAACATTCAAGGCTTAAATGCTATCAACACGCTTACTTTTAGAGGAATTCCTTCTGATACCGCTGTTTTAAGGTCTGCTGGTGGCGGTAATAATACTGCAGTTTTACTTTTAGATAGTGTTACCCACATCACCTTTAAAAACTTAACCATTCAAAATGAGGCTTCTAATATTGGTAGATGTATTCAGATTAGAAACCAATCGAGCCATATTCATATTGATAGTTGTAGATTCATAGCCACCAACCCATTGTTAACAGCCGGACTACAGGTGGTTGGAGTATTTTTAGGTCCTAATCCTTTTTCAAATTTTACTGAAGGAGATGTTGGTGACCACATCATTGTAGAAAACTCTGATTTCTTTAATTTAGAGCAGGCAGTACATGTTGAAGCATCCTTCCAATTTCCATCAACCGATATTCAAGTACTTAACAACTTTGTTACCTCAGGTTTAGATGGTGCTTTTAGGTTTGATAACGTTGATTCTTTAAGAGTTGAAGGAAATACCATTGAGCAAATGGCAGTAACCACTTCTGATGGAATTTTTGCTGAAGACTTACATACCTTTTGGTTCAATAAAAACGAAATGTATGTAGGTGGAGATGGAATAGTAATAAACCGCGCAAATGATACCACTAGTGTTGTGGGCGAAATCATCAACAACATCATCAGCGCAGATAACTTTAACGGAATTAGCACTGTTCAGGTAAACTTCTTACAGATTTATCATAATAGTGTAGAAGGACAGCCAACACTTAATTTAAACCAATCGCAAAGTGTAGATTGTAGAAATAACATCTTTATTTCAGACCAAGGTTTAACCTTTCAAAATAACAACTCAGGCTTTGTAGATCTTGACCACAACATTTACACTACAGGAGGTACCACAATTGCATCAAACAATGGTGCTCCTTATACAGATTTGGCCGATTTCCAATTTAATCTTCCTATCTACAATATTAATTCATACAGTGGCGACCCGTTATTTAACTCTCCTGTAGATTTTAGAATAACTTTTGGTTTATTGGCAAATGATGTAGGAGATAATTCTGTTCCTGTTGTAGATGATATTGATGGTGATACTAGACCTGCTT
>JAAZVO010000291.1 GCA_018623405.1 Crocinitomicaceae bacterium | reverse complement strand
ATGGTGTAAGCAAAGTACTTTATCAATTGGGTTATGGTATAAGCCTTTCCTTTGTCTATAACCTCGTTGTTTACCCTTGCTCGAGAGATAACTTTACCTATAAGATAAACAGAAACCCTTGCTACAATTAGAATAACTAAAAGGGTAATTATGTTTACTAAAGAGATGTGGAAGCGCTCAGTTTGTATGAACTCATATTCTAAAATATATTTAAGGCTTGAGAGTATTTCTTTTAGTTCTTCCATAATTATCTAATCACTATTCCAAGGGGTTTAGAGAGGTTTACTTTAACCGCATTCAACTTTTGTTTTTCTTTTAAAAGCTCTGTTATATCCTCTCCTTTTTGGTGGTTTTCTTTAATTTTTTGATCTACTGTATTCATCATGTTCATCAACCTTTTTGCGCGTAAATGAGACAATGCTGAATTGATACTTTCTTTGATTTTTTCTTTTTCAGATTTTACAAATATTTTTTTTCGTTCCCAGTCGTGTAACTCGTTTGAAGGCTTTAACAAATCAACATAAACATTCCTAATTTGATCACCGGCTTCCAATAAAAAATAATTGTGGTCTATTGCTCCTCCTGCTTCAAGTTGTTCGGCAACTTTTTCTAAAATAAATTGATAATTGGAGTTGTTAAAGGGCAGTTTATCACTAAAAACCTCACCTAACAATAGTGCTCCGGCAATTTGTAAATGCTCCGGTAAGTTCTCATCTTTAATAGGAACATTACAATAATTTAGTAACACCCTCACTACTTCTTTTTCTTGCGGTTCTACATCTTTTTCATCTATGTGAATTGATGCTTTGGTGAGTGTATCTAAATCTAACCTTGAGGTTTCTTCTTTGGTTTCAGTAGTACGGTCTTCTCTTCTTTGTTGGTCTCTGTAATTATCTCTTCTTATTTTGTTGAGCTCTAACACCAATGAGCGCTCTTCTACATCTAAAAGCTTTGCACATTCTTTTATATAAACTGCCCTTGTAAGATGATCGGGGATTAGCGCTACAGATTTTACCACTTCTTTTAATAACCCTGCTTTTTTTAGCGGATCATCTTTGGCATCTTTTGTTAATACTGAGGTTTTAAAAACAATAAAATCTTTAGCATCTTCTTCAAGAAAGTTTTTTAGATCTTCTGGTGTATTGTTTTTAGCAAAAGAGTCGGGGTCTTCACCATCAGGAAAAAGAACAACTTTAATATTTAGGCCTTGCTCTAAAAGCATATCTATACCTCTAAATGAGGCTTTTATTCCAGCTGCATCACCATCATATAAAATAACTACATTTTGGGTATAGCGCTTAATGAGTCTAATCTGTTGCTCTGTTAGCGAAGTGCCGCTAGATGCAACTACATTTTCTACACCTTTTTGGTGAAGTGAAATAACATCAGTATAGCCTTCTACCAAGTAACAGAGGTCGTATTTAATTATGTCGCTCTTAGATTGGTAAAGCCCATAGAGGGATTGGCTTTTGTTGTAAATTAAGCTCTCGGGGCTATTGATATACTTTGGGATTTTTTTATCTGTTTTGAGAGTTCTTCCTCCAAAACCAATTACTCTTCCCGATAGGTTCTGAATAGGAAACATTACCCTACCTCGGTAGGTATCGTAAATCCGCTCTTCTTTTTGTTTGGCTAGGCCTAGTTTACCCAAATATTCGGTTTTGTAGCCTTTTTCTTTAGCGGCATTTACTAAATTTTCCCAACCTTCCGGGTTATAACCTAAATTGAACTTTTTGATGATTTCATCTTTAAAGCCGCGCTCTTTAAAATAGCCTAAACCTACAGATTTACCTTCATCGGTTTCCCAAAGCTGTTGCTCGAAGTACTCTTGGGCAAAACTGTTTACTATATATAGGCTTTCTCTCTCGCTTTGTTCTTGTTTTTGCTCGTCGGTTAGCTCTTCCTCTTCCGGTATTTCTATGTTGTAGCGTTTTGCTAAAAACCGTAGCGCTTCAGGGTAGGTGTAATGCTCATGCTCCATTAAAAAGGTTACTACGCTACCACCTTTGCCCGAGCTAAAATCTTTGAAAATTTGCTTTGCGGGCGACACCATGAAAGATGGTGTTTTTTCATCGGTAAATGGGCTAAGCCCTTTAAAATTGGAACCCGACTTTTTGAGGTTTACAAATTCACCAACAATCTCCTCAATGCGAGCAACATTCATGATTTGATCTATGGTGTGTTTAGGAATCAAAAAAAGGGTGTTTTTAGGTTTTCGAAGGTACGGAAAAGGCAAAAAAAAACCGCCTCGTTTTATGAGACGGTTTTTAATATGAAATAATTAATTACTCAGTAATGTAGAATTTTTGAGTAGTTACGTTTTCGTTTTCTTCAACTTGAATGAAATACATTCCTGCAGGGTTTCCTGCTAAGTCTAATTCTAGCGTTTGAGCGCCCATAGAAGTGTTGAATGATTCAGTTGCAACAACTTTTCCGATAGGGTCGAAAACTACGATATTAGTAACACCTAAAGCAGTAGCATTCAAGTTAACAAATAAGTTACCATTAGTTGGGTTAGGATAAACAGTTAATGCTTGTTTATTGTCTAACTCTTCAACAGAAACTCCTGCCTCAGTAGCTTCAGTAGCTTGGTAAACTTCTTTAGTTGCATCATTTTGAATCCAAGCAATAACAGCTAAATCAGTAAATTCTTCTACAGAATGTTCTGTTGAATGATTAATTCTGTTTGCTTGAGCTCCATCAGATGGAAGTCTGTACGAACCTTCAAAAGTAAAAGACCTATTATAAGATAAATTGTCTCCATTTGAAATAGCTCCAATGGTTTCACCATTTTCATTTGGAATCATTTTCTTCATTACATAATAAAACTCAGTTTCACCATTTGATTTTACGTTGGCATCAGTAGTTTTTTCAAGAATAGCGATGTATAATTTATTTGAAGAGCTTGTTAAATCTGCGAGAGCATCAACAACTATTTCAATATCTACCTTTTGACCATCTACTGTAAAGGTTGAGTTCATTTCTAGGAAAGCAGGAACATCTTTAGACTCTTGGTGCTTTGCAGCAGTAAAAGAAGCTGCATTTTCATCCCAACCACCATCAATTTCCATTCTTGGAATCGAGTTTATAGCGTAGTAAGCTCTTCTATTTACAGCTTCATCAGTACAATAAGGGTCACCTGTTCCTGGGAAGTTTTGTTGATACTTAATTTCTACGAAAGTTCCTTTATCATTATCTACAACTCCATGGAAAGTTTCATTTCCAGGCTTGCAAGGGCCACAAGTAGAGCTTGTAAAGATTTCATAAAGTGGTTTTCTTTGAGCAACATTATCAACTACAGTTGTTGCACCTGATGTCATGTCATTTGAAGTATTTTCATCAGCAT
>JAAZVO010000290.1 GCA_018623405.1 Crocinitomicaceae bacterium | reverse complement strand
TTTCGTGAATTCTTTGTGGAAGTAGTTTATCTGAAATTTTTTCTTCTATTTTTATCCCAAATTATCATCTATGAAATATTTAAGATTTCCTTTTAAACTAAACGGTTCTAAAACTTTAAAAGTTGAATTTGATAAGCCTTGCTCAATAATGGTTTTCGTAGATGGTCAGTTTCAAAGATACCGCGAGGGCCTATCGTGTCAATACTTTGGTGGACCTCAATCTAGTTCGCCTTACATGGTAAAATTACCGGGCGGTTACAAATACCATTGCATCATTGAAACAGGAAGTCATTCAAAAGAAAAAGTAAATCCAAGAATTGAGTTGGTAGGTCCACAGGCAGCACCTAAAAATCCTGTTATTGCAGAGTTAGATGCTATTCTAGATAGAGATTAAGGCCTTTCTACTTCTGTTTCTTTTTCCCACATAAACTTGGTGATAGGTTCACCATTTTTAAAGTAGTAAACACCTCCCCAAGCGTGCTGCACCTTTAGGTATTCATCTCCCAAACCTTGTTTTACAATAATTCTTTTGGTGATAGTTCTATTGGCTTTGGTGTAAATTTCTTCTGTAAATCCATCTTCATAATTGGTGGCTAGCTCCTTTCTAAAATCTTCTTTTTGTTTAGGGTTTTCAACTTGTGTAGTTGCAGGTTTAGAAGCAGTAGGTTTTGGTGTTGTTGGCTTTTCAATTTTTGTTTCTTGCTTATTTGTGGTCGATATAGGTTGTTCTTTTTCCTCCACTGCCATTTTTTGTTCAGTAACTTCTAATTTTTCACCCTTTATACTTGTTTTTTGAGTTTTAGAAAGCGCTACAGTCTGTTTTAACTCCATTTTTTCAATGGGAATAAAAGTTCTTTTTACTTCTTCGGGAGTTATTTGCTTTGCTGAGGCAAGAATTATTTCTATGTCTTTTATCCTAGCAGTAGCTTGCTGATCGTTTGGGAAAATATTGAATAAACTTTGATACTGTTCAATAGCCTCTAAATATTGCTCTTGAGCAAATAAATTATCTGCTTTTTCAAATACTTTTTGGTATTCTTCCTTTTTGGCTTCCATCTCCCAATAGGCATCATACTTCGACTTTTTTTTCTCCTTTTTCTTTTGAGGAAAAGCTGCTAAAGGGATGAAAATCAAGGTTATCAATAATACTCTCATAATGCAAAGCTAAAATTGGGTTTTGTTTAATCAAAGTTGAAGCCATATTTTTACGGCATGACACGCAGATTAACCAAATCAAACGATAAATTAATTGCCGGAGTATGTGGAGGTATAGCCGATTATTTTGGTTGGGATCCTACTTTGGTAAGAGTTGGATATGTTTTCCTTTCTATTTTTAGCGCCGGTTTTCCCGGATTATTGTTTTACATTATCCTTGGATAATAATGCCTAAATACTAGTATGCCAAAAGTA
This sequence comes from Crocinitomicaceae bacterium, assembly GCA_018623405.1. GTDB lineage: Bacteria > Bacteroidota > Bacteroidia > Flavobacteriales_G > Salibacteraceae > JAAZVO01. Next base: position 1,940 of record JAAZVO010000290.1, on the reverse strand, counting down.
TTGGTTACCGGCTCTGCCGGATTTATTGGGTTTCATTTAACAAAGCGCTTGTTGAATGAAGGATATGAAGTGCTTGCCATTGATAACATCAACGATTATTACGATCCTTCTCTAAAAATAGCAAGGTTAAAAGTGCTTGGAGTAAGCGTTGATGGTGATAAAATTGCTAGTGAAAACCCAAAATTTGCTTTTAGAAAGCTTAGTTTAGAAGATTTTGAAAACATAATTGCTGAGTTTAAAAGCTTTCAGCCTGATTATGTTGTGCATTTGGCTGCTCAAGCAGGTGTTAGATACTCGCTTACCAATCCAAGAGTTTATTTACAAAGCAATGTAGATGGTTTTTTAAGCATTTTGGAAGGGTGCAGGGCAGTGCAACCTACCAATTTTGTATTTGCTTCTTCCTCCTCTGTTTATGGATTGAATAAAGGTTATCCCTTTCAAGAAAATGTGCATACCGATCATCCAATGTCTTTATATGCCGCAATCAAGCGCGCCAATGAGATGATGGCACATTCTTATGCTCATTTGTATGGTATTCCGTCAACAGGGTTACGCTTTTTTACGGCTTATGGTCCTTGGGGCAGACCTGACATGGCATTATTTCTTTTTGCGAAAAATATTTTGGATGGAAAACCAATTCAAGTATTTAACAATGGCAACATGCTGCGCGACTTTACATTTATTGATGATTTGGTAGAAGGAATTTACCGCGTAATGTTGAATGTTCCAACCGAAAATCCAACTTTTGATCACTTGAATCCTACCCCTGAAGCAAGTTCAGCACCTTATAGAATTTTGAACATTGGAAATAACGCTCCAGTTAATTTGATGGATTTTATTAAGGCTATTGAACAAGCAGTAGGCAAAGAAGCAATCATTGAATTTCAGCCCCTCCAACCGGGAGATGTTACCAAAACCTATGCTGATGCATCTCGGCTCCAAAACCTTACAGGCTACAAACCCAATACTGATATCCAAACAGGTGTAAATGCCTTTGTGGAGTGGTATAGGGAGTATTATGGGGCGTAGAATAAAATAACCCTTCGTCCGATAGCTTTCGGACAAGCTCAGGGTAAGATTCTGGTTTAGATGTAATACGTCAATGAGAGGAAAGCCTGCATTAGCTTAGTTTTTTTCAATATACTTATCTTTAAACCTAACGGAATCTCACCCTGAGCCTGTCGAAGGGTATATAACAATCAGGTTATATGGAAAAGCATACGGTTTATATTCTAAAATGTTCAGATAACTCTTTTTATACAGGCTTAACCAGTCGAAATATTGATGAACGAATAGCAGAACACAATTCGGGTGATAATAGAACAGCCTATACATTCAAAAGACGACCTGTTAAATTATTGTGGTACTCAGAGTTCTCAGACTTAGGAATAGCAAAAGAAAAAGAGTCACAGATAAAAGGTTGGAGTAGAAGGAAAAAGCAAGCCTTAATTGATGGTGATTTTGATCTTTTGATTGAATACTCAAAAAACAATCAGGATAAAAACGACCCTTCGACAAGCTCAGGGTAAGATTCTGGTTTAGATGTAATACGTCACTCAGAGTGGAGAAAACCTTAAAGCGAAGAGTCTTTATAATGGTAGCAGGATTGTTTATAGGTTAATGGTTTGGTTTTATTTAATTTACTAATCTTTAAACCAAAAGAACTCTCACCCTGAGCCTGTCGAAGGGTTACTCCCCAACCACAAAACTCCTCACTACCTGCTCATCTTTAAAAATTATGCGGGCGTAGTAAACCCCAACCGGAAGTTTCGAAACATCAAGTGAAATACTATTCAACCCCAGGCGTGTTTCACCATGGTAAACCAAAGCTTCTTCACTGCCGTTTTTGCTGTAAATCACCACATCTAAAGTTTCCACTTCACCTGCAATCAGGTCAATATTCAATAACTTATTGGTAGGGTTAGGATATAAATCCCTCA
>JAAZVO010000059.1 GCA_018623405.1 Crocinitomicaceae bacterium | reverse complement strand
TTATTACAACACCCGAAGGAAAAGAGTTCCCGCTTTTAAGTTCAACACCAAAATATACCCTAAACAATCTTACAGGTAACCCAATAGGCACTGAAAAAGGCATTTTGCTTGATTTTAATATGCCCGATTTTGAAGGGAATATCTTTTATGGGTTTATAAATTATAACGATGCTAAATATCCACTACCTGTTTACTTTAAACGTGATAAATCAATAGATGAAGGTAAAGTTGAAATAGATATCACCGAGTTAAGTGGCCGTTATGATATAATTGGTTGGGAAACCTCTAAAAAGGGGGTATTAGGTTACAGGGTAACGGATAACGAAGGCGAGTTTGTGTTTGATGGAAGGATTTTCTTTAAAGGCAATGGTCCTTTTGAGGTGGACGGAGCAAGTATTATTCTTGGCCCTTTCGTGAATAGACTTACACCAACAGGAGCAACCATAAGTTTTAGAACCTTAAGACCAACAATTTGTGGTGTTACCTGCAATGGAAAAACATTTAAAGACAAGAAACCAGCTGAGGTACATGAAATTGAAATAGCAGGATTATCTCCAAATACCAATTACGATTACACTGTAAACTTTGGGGAAAATGAATTGACATTCTCATTTAAAACAGCTCCTGCTCCGGGTTCTAGAACTGCTTTTTCTTTTGCTTATGCCTCAGACTCAAGAAGTGGAAAAGGCGGTGGAGAAAGAGACTTAAAAGGAGTTAATTACTACATGGTAAAAAGAATTGCAGCTTACGCCTCAAAAGAAAATGTGGCTTTTTCGCAGTTTTCAGGCGATTTAATCAATGGCTACTTAAGTGATGGAGAAGAGCAATCACTTCAATATTTTAATTGGTTTAGAGCAATTGAACCTTTTGCGCCGTACAGGCCCACTTATATTTCAATGGGTAACCACGAGGCTTTAAATCACCGATTTACAGATGGTAGTGAATACGGAATAGCCATTGATAAATTTCCGTTTGATACGCACAGTGCAGAGAAGCTTTTTGCAGATTTTGTTACAAATCCATCAAACGGACCTAAATCTGAAGATGGCGCAGTTTACGACCCTTCGCCAAAAACTACTGATTTTCCGCCTTATGATGAAACCGTGTTTTCATACACCTATGATAATGTCGCGGTTATTGTTCTTAACTCTGATTATTGGTATGCACCAAGTTTGGCCGGAGCGCCTTATTCTAGCGGTGGATTACATGGCTACATTATGGATAACCAATTGGAGTTTTTAAGAAATGAAGTTGAAAAGTTTGAGAAAGACCCTAACATTGATCATGTTTTTATGACACAACATACTCCTTGTTTTCCCAATGGAGGACATGTAAGAGATGATATGTGGTATAGTGGAAATAACGATTTTAGACCTTTTGTTGCTGGCAAACCTGTAGCCAAAGGTATTATTGAACGAAGAGATGAAATTTTGGATATTATCGTAAATAAAAGCACCAAGGTGAGGGCAATTTTTACCGGAGATGAGCATAACTATGCTAAAACAGAAATAGGGTCTGAAACGGTTATTTATCCTGAAGAATATGCCTTACCAAAACTTGAATTGAAACGCACCATTTGGCAAATAAACAACGGTAGTGCCGGCGCTCCCTATTACGCGCAAGAGCAAACCCCTTGGACTCCAAAAGTTTCGGGTTTTTCAACCCAAAATGTAGTTGTGTTGATAGATGTAAATGGCAAAAGCTTAAAAATGAGGGTAATAAACCCTGATACATTTGATGATGTGGATGAGTTAATTTTGGTTGAGTAGGAAGTTTATCCCAATTTTACTATACAGCTTTTTCAATAAAAATGAAACCAAGAAATAAACAAAAGGGTTGTTAACAAAAAGTATGTTTTTTTTCTTGCATCTAAAATTCAAATTTCCTTAATTAGCCATCGAATAACAAAATGTTATTTACGGGAGCCACTCAATTGTAAGTTGCTCAATTGAAGTTCTCGGATGTCGCACTAAATGAAAAGGAGGTGTTCGATAATCATGGATTATTCGAAGAACAAAATGTCTAACCCTACAAACCTAATGGGTTTCTAGACTAGACCTAAGGAACCTGGGTTAGATAGGTTCTTTAACAGAATAGAAAAATCCTTCTCAGCAATGAGAGGGATTTTTTTTTACATTTTTCGTTACGATAAATAGTTTTACAAAAAATTACACCGTGGCTAAAAAAGAAAAGTCATCACCAAACCAAGAGCAAGTTTTAGTGGTAACCTCAAACAACCAAGAGGAAGCCAAAGAAATATCACAATCATTAGGCAATCTTTTCTCAGCAAAACCAAACCTTAAGTTGTTGTTTTTTGCAGAATACAATCTGCAAGATGAGATTTCATCAAGTAAAACCTTCAAAAACTTCGAAACAAATATTGCTTTTGCTAAAAAACTCTCAGACCTTTTTGCTTACCTCGATGAAAAAACCGAGGCTCAATTAGTATTTACCAAAGCAGGTAGTTTAAATAACGCAGGAGCAATACTACAAGAGGCTAGTAAATTAGAAGATCATGCAATTACAAGGTTTGTTCCTAGTTCTCAATCAGGAAAAATTCCTTTTGCCAATAGAGTACATAATCTAACTAGGCAGCTTTTTTCAGGTACCCAATCATTTGATGAAGAGAACCTATTTTACGTTTTAGATCATTATCAATACAACAGGTTATCTAAATCTTTATTTGTAGGTAAGGCATCTCCTAAGAGCTTCTTCCGGCAGTTAGAGAAGGCTTCTTTTTGCTCAGATATAGATTTGCATACCATCGCAGTAAAATTCAATCAATTAACAAAGCAAAAGCTCTCAATAGGCACTACTGCATCTGAAAAAATTGAGGGCCTAAAAAACCGCTTAACCTACATGGTTGGCGAAAGCGTTTTAGAAATCAGAAAAGGGGAGGGGTTTACTGCAAATGGAGGGTTTTACAGACTTTCATTTTTAAGCCTTTCTTTTTTATTAATGTTTTTAATGCCCATTCTTAGTTTGGGATTTGGTATTACTTGGGATGAAATAAACATTATTGTTTATGCTGAAGATATTCTCGATTATTTCTTTTCATTCGGAGCAGATAAAGATGTGCTAAATACCTCAGGTGGACCTGATTATAACGTATTAATAAACTATGGTTTATTTTTCGATTCGTTTGCGGCCTTAGTAAATAAGTTTACTCCATTTGATATTTACCAAACTCGCCATATGCTAAATGCATTGGTTGGTTTTACAGGAATTTTCTTTACCGGGTTATTGGCTCGTGAAGCAGGCTCATGGCGTACAGGCTTTATAGCATTGGTAATTATGGCCTTATCACCATATTACTTTGGACATGCCATGAATAATCCAAAGGATATTCCCTTTGCAGCAGGATTTATTACGAGTATTTACTTCTTGGTTAAATACTTAAAGCAATTACCTAAACCTTCGTTTTCATCGCTTTTATTGCTCACTATTTCAATAGGTTTAGTTAATACTATTCGTATAGGTGGGTTAATTTTAATTGGATTCTTAGGACTAGCCACGGGAATTCAGTGGTTAATAACAGCTTATAAAGAGAAATTCTCAGCTGCTTTAAAATTGATTTTGCCTTACGCCAAATACATTATCGGAATAACATTAGGTAGTTACATCATTGGTGTTTTACCTTGGCCTTATGCCCATCAAGACCCTATAAATAATCCGTTTGAAGCCCTAAAATTCTTTACCAATTTTAGTGGTGTAACCATTTACGAAATTTTTGAGGGAGAGCGTATTTACATGAACGAAGTTCCATGGTATTACATTCCAAAATGGTTATTAATAGGAAATCCATTGTTTTCGGTATTGGGTTTATGCTTGGCCATTTTGCCGCTAGCACTTTTTAAACGCTCGCAAATGAATACGGCAATTATTTGGTTTGTAGCCTTCTCATTGGTTTTTCCTATTGCCTATGCAGTGTATGGCGATTCTACATTATACAATGGCTGGAGGCATTTCATTTTTGTTTACCCTTCAATGGCCGTTTTAGCCGCAGTTGGTTGGAGTTTTTTGGTTGACCTATCAAACAAAAAGTTTATGCGAATTGGCGTTGCAGTAGTTTTTTCGGCGCTAACCATCAATACCTTAGTTTGGATGGTGAAATACCACCCAAATGAATATGTTTATTTTAATGAGCTTGTTGGAGGTTACGATGGAGCTTATGGAGAATACGAGTTAGATACTTATGGCAATGGAATAAGAGGAGCATTCGAAAAGTTGGTAGAGTTATATCCTGAAGCAAAACAACAAGAAACCATGGTGGCCATAAACATGACCGGATGGGATTGGCAAAACGAAACTACAAAAGACTTTTTTGGTAAAAACATTAAAGGCACATGGACTAGAGATTACGAACGCCATAAAAAGCCTTATGATTTCGCCATATTTTTTCCTCGAACCTATTCTCCTGTTGAGCTAAAAAATGGTGCATATCCTCCAAAAGGTACTGTTTATAGAGAAGATATAGAAGGTAAACCGCTATATGCCATCATAAAAAGAGAAAATGATTTTATGGTTGAAGGGCACAAGGCAGCTAAAAATAATAACCACCAAGCGGCAATTGCAAACTTTGAAAAGGCCTTAGCCTACGACCCAATGAATGAAGAAGCTATGCGAAACTTAGGCTTGGCATATTTAAATATTGGCAATAATGAAAAGGCTAGTGAGTGGCTTCAAAAAGCAATTGAAGTAAATCCAAACAGCAATATTGCATGGAATTATTTAGGTATTTATTACACTAGAATAAACAACCTTCAAAAGGCTGTAGAGTGTTATCAAGAAGCCATCAACAACAAAATCAATTATTCTTATCCATACATTCAATTGGCAAACATTTACATGCAGTCTAGCATGTTTACCGATGCCTTAAATTATTACGAAAAAGCTTTAGAGCGCATGGGTAGGTTCGATGTTCAAATACTTAACTCAATGGGGGTTTGTTACTTGAATTTAGGTGATAACCAAAATGCCATAAATTATTTAAGTACTGCAGTTCAGCAAAATCCCAATTATGCAGACTCATATCAAAACCTTGGGTTTGCCTATCAGCAATTAGGAGATAATAACAAAGCACAAGAATATTTTCAAAAAGCAAGACAATTAGGTGGAAGATAAATATGATTTAACCGTTGTAGGTGGCGGAATTACAGGCTTGGCATCGGCATACATTGCTGCAAAATCGGGCAAAAAAGTAAGGGTTTTAGAAGGAAGCAAAACCTTTGGTGGATTGCTTAACACCTTTGAAATAGGAGGAAGCAGATTAGAGTTTTATTACCACCATTTTTTTACACACGATGCAGAAATAAATTGGTTAATTAAAGAGTTGGGCATTGCCGATAAACTTTTCTTTAAACAAACCTTAATGGGCGTTTACCGAAAAGGAAAAATTTATGATTTCAATTCTCCTTTAGATCTTTTTAAGTTTAAACCCATAAAGTTTATCGATAAGTTCAAGTTTGGCTTAAGCTCATTGTACCTTGGTAAAATGGCCAATTGGGAGCAATATGAAAATACTCCTGCCATAGATTGGTTTTACAAGAACGCCGGTACAACCTCTACCGATGCCTTGTGGAAACCAATGCACGATATAAAATTTGGTCCTTATGCCAAGGAAGTGCCTTTAGCTTGGATGGTAGGAAGGTTAAAACAAAGGTTTAGTTCTCGCAAAAGCGGAGAGGAGCAATTAGGATATATTGAAGGCTCATTACAAGTTTTATTGGATGCTTTGTTGGCAAAATTGAAAGAATTGGGGGTTCAGCTTTTTTCAGAAACAAAAGTGGAAAGTTTAATGGTTGAAAACAACACCCTTAAAGGGCTTAAAACCAATAAGAGAGAGTTACAAGTAGGAAAAACGCTATTTACCATACCTACCATTTATTTAAAGGAACTTACTAAACCTGTTTCAGAAAAGTTAACAGAAGAGCTAAATAACATAGAATACTTTGGTGCCGTGTGTTTCATTTTAGAGATGAAAAAACCACTTTCAGAAATATATTGGCTCAACGTGGCCGATGAAGGTTTTCCTTTTGGAGGGGTGATTGAGCAAACTAATTTTATTCCGAAAGAAAAGTACAACGGGAAATACATTGCTTATTTATCGAGGTATTTTGCCCATTCTGAAGCTATTGCAACCATGAGTAATGAAGAAATTAAGCAACTCATGGTAAAACCCTTAAAAAAGATTTATCCAAATTTTAGTGAGGATGACCTTTTAAATGTCCACATCTTTAAAACAATGACGGCAGCTACCGTTTGCGATTTAAACTTTTCTAAGAAAATACCCAATTGTAAAACCGAAATTGAAGGAATGTATTTGGCTTCAATGCCACATATTTACCCTGATGAACGCAGTACCAATAACAGCATTAGGCTTGCTGCAGAGGCCAATAAAGTTATGGGAGTTGATGCCTCTTTTGTGCCTTACGGACAATCAATGTCTGGTAAAATTGGGTTTAATTGATTAAAAACTTAATGCCAATAAGTTTGTTTTTTATTAAACAAATCTGATAGTAATTATTAATCTCCAAAATTTCCTATTTCATAAATCTCCATAAATAGGATATCCATCATTTTGATTTTAAAAAAAAAATTCTATAGTTGCCATCTAAATCAAAACAGTTTTAATGAAAAACCTCAATTTAAAGTTCGTTGACCCAAAAGCTACCTCATTTCAAAAGGAACTCCGCAAACGTGTAAACACTTATTTTAAAGAAAACGGAATCAGCAAACAGGCCAACTTTCAAATGATTTTGAAGTCTATCATTTTATTGGCTGCTTATTTTGTTCCCTTTGGTTTTATTCTAGCACAAACATTCAACTTTCCTGTAAACTTGTTGCTATGGCTACTTATGGGCTTTGCTTTGGCCGGTATTGGAATGAGCATTATGCATGATGGAAACCACGGCTCTTACTCTAAAAACAAAAGAGTTAATGATTTAATGGGAGCTACATTAAATCTGCTTGGAGGTTCTATTTTAAATTGGAAATATCAACACAATGTATTGCATCATACCTACACCAATATTACAGGAATGGATGATGATATTGAAGATAAGCTGATGTTAAGGTTTAGTCCTCACACAGAAAAAAAATGGTTTCATAAATTACAACCGGTTTATGCCTTTTTCTTTTATGGAATTACCACACTATATTGGATTACAGCCAAAGATTTTGTACAGTTTGTTAAATATAAAGCCAACAAGGTAAATCGCCAAACTGATAAAGAAAATGCCATTTCTCTTTTTAAAATGATTTTAGTTAAGGTTGGTTATTTTTCTGTTTTCTTCGGGTTTCCATTACTTTTTAGTGTGCCCATTAAAGATGTAGCTTTAGGGTTTTTACTTATGCATTTTGTCGCAGGTGTTACCTTAACTACCATTTTTCAATTGGCTCATTCTGTTAAAGAAACAGAACATCCTTTACCTAACGATGAAGGAGTAATTGAAGATAATTGGGCCGCTCACCAATTAAAAACCACTGCAAATTTTTCAAAAAATAATTGGTTCTTAACTTGGTATTTAGGAGGGTTAAACTACCAAATAGAACACCATTTGTTCCCAAATATTTGCCATGTTCATTACCCAAACATTGCACCTATAGTTGAAAAAACTGCCAAAGAGTTCAACTTGCCTTATCACGATCATGGCTCGTTTGCAAAAGCTGTAGCCTCGCATATAGGGTTGATGACTAAAATAGCTTAACAACTCCCATTTAAAGCTTACAATTGCTATTATTGCCGCATGATTTCGGTGGTAATTCCGCTATACAACGAAGAAGAAAACATTCCGCAGCTTAAAGAGAGGCTTGTAAAAGCTACTGAAAGTTGGAGTGAACCCTTCGAGTGCGTATTGGTAAACGATGGCTCACATGATAAAACGCCTCAAATGCTAAACCAATTGGCAGAGGAGGATAGCCGTTTTAGAATTATCCATTTTTCAAGAAACTTCGGTCACCAACCTGCTATATCTGCAGGAATTCATCATGCCAAAGGAGATGCTGTAATTATTATGGATGGAGACCTTCAAGACCCTCCTGAAATATTATTGGAGTTTATCAATAAATGGAAAGAAGGGTATGAGGTGGTGTATGCCGTGCGTACCAAGCGAAAGGAAGGTTTCTTCAAAAAATTAGGTTATGCCACTTTTTATAGGGTTTTACACGCTATTTCGGATATTGATATTCCGCTAGACTCAGGCGACTTCTGCTTAATGGACCGAAAGGTAGTGAATGCCTTAAACCAAGAAATGCCCGAAAACATTCGGTTTATTAGGGGAATGAGAGCCTACGCAGGATTTAAGCAAATTGGCGTAACCTACGAGCGGCAAGAAAGAGCTGCAGGAGAGGTAAAATACACCTTTAAAAAATTAATGGGATTAGCCATTGATGGTTTGATAGGGTTCTCAATTTTTCCGTTACGACTAGCAACATACTTTGGTTTTTTGGTTGCTTTTCCTTCATTTTTTGCAGGAATTTTCTTCATTGTACACAGGTTGTTAAACTTTAAGATATTTGGTTATTCCCCTGAAGATACGCCCGGAATCGCAACATTGGCAGTTGCTATTTTCTTTTTGGGTGGAATTATTCTAATCATACTTGGTATAATTGGTGAGTACCTTGGCAGAATTTACATCGAAGTAAAAAAGCGCCCTTTCTACATTGTAGATTCCATAAAACAAAAGGAATAATTACCAATGGATTTTAAAAAGCTTGTAGTTTTCCTTCTTGGAATCCTTATTTCTATTGCATCTATTTATTTGATAGTTAAAAATATAGATGTTTCTAGCTCAATAAAAACTTTAAATAAAACCCCGCTTGTTGTCCCAATATTATTAATGGGAATTTACCTTTTAGGGTTTTGGTTAAGGGCCTTTAGATGGAAGTTGATGATAAACCATTATCAGCAATTTTCAATTAACCAGTTGCTGCAAGCTGTAGTTGTGGGTTATGCAGGCAATAACTTTTTGCCTGCCCGTGGGGGCGAATTGTTAAGAATGGAGTTCTTTAGCAGAACCGCTAAAATACCGAGGACCGTTTCTTTAACATCTGTGCTAGCTGAAAAGATTTTTGATGGATTGAGCTTGCTTTTTATATTAATTGTGGTGGTAACTGCCTTTCCTTCATCATTATTGGAGGTTACATGGTTTAAAACCCTTTTTTATTCTGCTAATTTGATTTTTATAGGAGTACTTTTTGGGTTGGTACTTTTAAAGTTATTAGAGCAAAGAGTAATGACTTTTATTTCTAGCAAACCCGGAATTTGGCAAAAAATAGCAACTTTAATTGGAGATATTTTACACGCCATTGACTTTGTAAAACCAAACCTTAACGGATTGTTGGTTTTGCTCTCAGGAATTTCAATATGGGTAATTGAGGGAAGTATGTTTGCCTTGGGTGCCTATTTTTTACTTCCTGATGCTAACCCTTTTATGGTTGGATACCTTACCTTGGTAGTAGTAAACTTCGGAATATTAATTCCTTCATCTCCGGGTTACGTAGGCGTTTTTCAGGGCATGACCATTTTAGCTTTTTCCCTTTTACAAATTCCTGAGGAGCAAGCCTTAGGACATGCCATACTTATACATGCATGTCAGTTTATCCCAATAACACTTTGGGGAACAGTAATAATTACGAAAAAAGCTATTAAACTTAAATTTTAAGCCTTAACCAAAGATGGGGCGTGCTTTTCAGCAAGTTGGTAAGCACCAAATATTACACCTGAAAAGAATAATGTACCAATTAATGTATTGGCAAAAAATGGAATAGCAGCTGTATAACAAGCAATAAAACCTTCCGCAGAAATAGGGTAGGTAGTTCCGCTAACCCAAACACCAAAATTTGAAATTAAAAAGAAAATAGCTGAACTCAATACAGAGCCCACCACAATATTTTTAATATTTAGCCTTTGCACTAGTTTATTGCCAAAAAGGGTAATTAATAAAATAGGGAAGTAGATAAAAACAAAACCTTCAGTAAAAAATGCAAAGCCGTCTTGGTAATCAGCATATACCACATTATTGATAAAAAGGTCTGTAATAAACATCGCAATAAAAGGAATTAACACTTTTAAAAGCCTGCTGCCTAACAAAGCTCCTGCAAATAAACCAATAGATGCTACTGCTGTAAAGTTTGGTGGGTGAGGAAGCAACCTTGATAATGAAGCTAAGAAAACTAAACCTCCGATGAATATTACCTTTTTTGACATATTGCTAATTGAATTTGATGCAAAAATAATGATTAGAGAATACCTTCCCTCAGTAGATCATGTAAATGAATAATTCCTGCATACTGTTGGTCTTTCATTACAATTAATTGAGTGATTTTGTTTTGTTCCATTAACTCTAACGCAGCAACCGCTAACTCGTTTTCATCAATAGTTTTTGGCGCAACACTCATAATATCTTTTGCGGTGAAGTTCGAAAAGTCATCTGTTTTCATCATCATTCGCCTTAAATCGCCATCAGTAACAATACCTTTCAGTTCTCCATTTTCTATTACCGCAGCTACACCAAGTCTTTTTGATGAAATTTCAACTATCAATTCTTTTAGGTTTGCCTTAGGAGATATTTCCGGTTTTTCGTTCAAAGGGTAAATATCTTTAACTTTTAAATAAAGTTTTTTTCCCAATGCACCACCGGGATGGTACTTTGCAAAATCAGTTTCACCAAATCCATTTAATTTAAGCAGGCAAACAGCTAAAGCATCTCCCATAGCCAACTGAGCAGTGGTTGAAGAAGTTGGGGCTAAATTATTTGGGCAAGCTTCTTTTGCCACGCCGGTATAAACAAAAAGGTCTGCGTGCTCAGCTAAAAAAGAATTTTCATTTCCCGCAAAGGCAATAATTTTATTTCCAAGCTTTTTAATATAAGGTATCAAAACCTTTATTTCAGGAGTGTTTCCGCTATTTGAAATACAAATAACTACATCATTTTTTTGGATATTTCCTAAGTCTCCATGTATGGCATCTGCTGCATGCATAAAAATTGCCGGACTCCCTGTAGAATTGAGCGTAGCCACAATCTTATTAGCTATATTCGCGCTCTTACCGATGCCTGTAATCACAATTCTACCTTTAGAGGCGTGAATAAGTTGCACGGAGTTAACAAAGCCCTCACCAAGTTTATTGATCAGGCCTAAAATTGAATCTGATTCGGTTTTTAAGGTTTCAGTGGCTAAGGCTAAAATTTCTTTGGCTTGTATCAATGATTTTAAGTTTTGGGCTGTTTTAAAATTTTTGTTGTATTTTTAAACAAAGGTATATTAGATTAAGTCATTCAGTTAATGAACACAACAGATATTAATTTACATGAACCCCTTAAAAAGTTCTTTGGGTTCAATCAATTCAAGGGTTCGCAAGAAGAAATTATTCAAAGCGTATTAAGCGGAAAAGACACTTTTGTGATAATGCCCACGGGAGGAGGAAAGAGTTTATGCTACCAGCTTCCGGCAATTATTTCTGAAGGCACTACAATAATTATTTCGCCCTTAATTGCTTTAATGAAAAACCAAGTGGACGCAATAAGAAACTTTGGTTCAGAAGACGGCATTGCCCACTTTTTAAATTCTTCATTAAATAAAACCGAAACAAGAAGGGTAAAGGAAGATATAACTAGTGGTAAAACCAAAATGTTATATGTTGCTCCTGAATCGCTCACGAAACAGGAAAATATTGATTTTTTTAGAGGGATAAAAATTTCTTTTGTGGCTGTTGATGAAGCTCACTGTATTTCTGAATGGGGACACGATTTTAGACCGGAGTACCGCAGAATTAAGGAAATGATAAAAGGTATTGATGATACCATTCCTGTGATGGCATTAACGGCTACCGCTACACCAAAAGTTCAGCAAGATATCATCAAAAACTTGGGAATGACAGATGCAGATGTTTACAAAGCATCTTTTAACAGACCAAACTTATTTTATGAGGTAAGACCCAAGGTGAACCCTGAAAAGCAAATTATTAAATACATAAGAGAAAACTCCGGAAAATCAGGAATTATCTATTGTTTGAGTAGAAAAAGGGTAGAGGAGTTAGCAGAAACGCTTCAAGTTAATGGTATTAGTGCTTTACCATACCATGCAGGATTTGATTCTAAAGCGAGGGCCAAGCATCAAGATATGTTCTTAATGGAAGATGCAGATGTTATTGTTGCAACAATTGCTTTTGGTATGGGTATAGATAAGCCTGACGTTCGTTTTGTGATTCACTATGATATGCCTAAAAGTTT
>JAAZVO010000289.1 GCA_018623405.1 Crocinitomicaceae bacterium | reverse complement strand
TCGCCTCTTGCCAAAGCAGGTTTAAACATGTTTGATGCATCTAAGGAGCCTGAGGCACCGCCCGCACCTACAATGGTGTGGATTTCATCAATGAATAGAATTACATCAGGCGACTTTTCAATTTCGTTCATAACCGCCTTCATACGCTCTTCAAATTGGCCACGGTATTTTGTACCGGCAACCAAAGAAGCCAAGTCAAGTGTAACAACACGCTTATTATAAAGTACTCTAGAAACCTTTTTTTGGATAATTCTAAGTGCTAAACCTTCGGCAATAGCAGATTTACCAACACCGGGTTCACCGATTAAAATTGGGTTATTCTTTTTTCTTCTTGATAAAATCTGAGATACTCTTTCTATTTCTTTTTCTCTTCCTACAATCGGATCTAATTTTCCTTCTTCGGCAAGTTTTGTTAGGTCTCTACCAAAGTTATCTAATACAGGAGTTTTAGATTTGGTATCAGCAGGCCTTTTCGGAGTGTTAGAACCTCTCCCAAAGTTTTGATCGCCATCATCATCGTCATCGGGGTTTGAAGTTCCTGAAAACTCAGATTTTGTATCTGTTGGTTTTGAAGGCTTTTGAAGCATATCTTCTAATTCTTCCTTCACTAATTCGTAATTCACGTTAAAGTGATTTAATGATCTTGTTGCCACGTTGTTTTCGTCCTTTAAAATAGAAAGTAATAAATGTTCTGTGCCAATAATGGCGCTTTGAAAAAGCTTAGCTTCTAGGTAGGTAATTTTTAGCACTTTTTCTGCTTGCTTAACCAATGGGATGTTTCCCATGTTTCCTGCAGGTTTTGCCGATTTGTTGGGTTTTATGCTTTGCTCCACATATTTCCTTAACTCAACTAATTCAACATTTAAATTTTTTAAAATTTTTATGGCAACACCTTCACCTTCACGAATGAGTCCGAGTAAAAAATGTTCTATGCCAATATAGTCGTGACCAAGTCGTAAAGCTTCTTCTCTACTAAAAGATATAACGTCTTTTACTCTTGGCGAAAAATTAGTATCCATATATAATAAACCCCTTTTAAAATGTAATTGTTTGGATTAGTCATAAACCATTCCAAATGCAAAATAGCCAATTTGTAATGCTAATCAAAATTAAAAATCCAAGCTTTGAACAGTTTTGTTAATAACTACCTTTTATTAACAGATTTTTGTTACAAATAACAGGATTTTCAAGGCCTTCAGCCCTAATGAAATATCTATTTTCGAAACATGTTTCACGGCCCCTTTAACGGGGTCGAAATGTTTTATTTACATTAAATTAAACTGACAAGATGGCAAATGGAGAGAAAATCATCCAAATAAATATTGAGGATGAAATGAAGTCAGCCTACATTGATTACTCAATGTCGGTAATTGTATCAAGAGCCCTTCCGGATGTAAGAGATGGATTAAAGCCTGTACATAGACGGGTGTTATTTGGAATGTATGAATTAGGTGTACTTTCAAATAGGCCTTATAAGAAATCAGCAAGGATTGTAGGGGAGGTTTTAGGTAAGTACCATCCTCATGGCGATACTTCGGTTTACGATACCATGGTACGTATGGCTCAACATTGGAGTTTAAGATATCCCTTAGTAGATGGTCAGGGTAACTTTGGTAGTGTGGATGGTGATAGTCCTGCAGCCATGCGTTATACCGAAGCTAGACTTAGAAAAATAGCTGAAGAAATGTTGGCGGATATCGACAAAGATACGGTTGACCATAACCTAAACTTTGATGATACACTAGAGGAGCCAACCGTATTGCCATCTAGAATTCCAAGTTTATTGGTAAATGGATCAAGTGGTATTGCAGTGGGTATGGCTACCAACATGGCGCCTCACAACTTAACTGAGGTTGTAGATGCAACTGTAGCTTACATTTCTAATAACGACATCACCATTGATGAAATAATGCAACATCTTAAAGCCCCTGATTTTCCTACAGGTGGAATAATTTATGGCTACGAGGGTGTAAAAAATGCATTTCATGAGGGAAGGGGCCGTATAGTTTTAAGGGCTAAGGCTACTATAGAAACTTACAATAATGATAGAGAAAGAATTATTGTAACTGAAATTCCCTACTTGGTGAACAAGGCAGATATGATTGCAAAAACTGCCGACTTAATCAACGAGAAAAAGCTAGAAGGAATCTCTGATGTAAGAGATGAATCTGATAGAAGAGGAATGCGAATTGTTTATGAACTTAAACGCGATGCAATTGGTAATGTAGTACTAAACAAATTGTTTAAGTACACTGCGTTACAAACCTCATTTAGTGTAAATAATATTGCTTTAGTTAAGGGACGTCCGATGGCACTTAACGTAAAAGACATGATAAAACATTATGTTGAGCATAGGCATGAGGTTGTTGTAAGAAGAACAGAGTTTGAACTTAAAAAAGCCAAAGACAGGGCTCATATCCTCGAAGGTTTAATCATTGCATCTGATAATATAGATGAAGTAATTGCCATCATAAGAGGGTCTAAATCTCCTGATGAAGCTCGTGAAAAATTAATGGAGCGATTCGAGTTAACTGAAATTCAATCTAGAGCTATTGTAGATATGAGATTGAGACAGTTAACAGGCCTAGAGCAAGATAAGCTAAGAGCTGAATATGATGAAATTATCAAGTTAATTGAAGACTTAGAAGATATCTTAGCAAATGAAGATAGAAGAATGCAAATTATCACCGATGAGTTGCTTGAAGTAAAAGAAAAATATGGTGATGAGCGAAGAACTGAGATTGTTTACGCTGCAGACGACTTCAAAATTGAGGATATCATTCCAAATGAAAGGGTAGTGGTAACTATCTCTCACCTTGGATATATTAAAAGAACAAGGTTAGAAGAGTATAGAATACAAAATAGAGGAGGAGTAGGTTCAAAAGGAAGTGCAACAAGAGACGAAGACTTCTTAGAACACTTGTTTGGCGCAGATAACCATAACTACCTGCTAATATTCACCGAAAAAGGTAAATGTTTTTGGATGAGGGTATTTGAAATTCCTGAGGGAACCAAAACATCTAAAGGTAGAGCCATTCAAAACATGATTAACATTGAGCAAGACGACCGCGTGTTGGCTTACATTAATGTGCCTACTATAACTGATGAAGATTACATCAATAATCATTATATAATAATGTGTACTAAAAATGGTGTAATTAAGAAAACAACCCTTGAGGCTTATTCTAGACCACGTCAAAATGGAATTATTGCCATAAATGTTAGAGAAGGCGACCAATTGCTCTCTGCCAAATTAACCGATGGAAATAGCCATATTTTAATGGCGCTTGAAAGTGGAAGGGCTATACACTTTGAAGAAAGTAAAGTAAGACCCATGGGTAGGGGCGCCTCAGGTGTTAGAGGAATTACT
>JAAZVO010000058.1 GCA_018623405.1 Crocinitomicaceae bacterium | reverse complement strand
GTATTCAGCTGCTTTGTCTTCACCTGATTTTCCTGTTTCTCTTCCTTCAAGATCATCTGAGGCTAAATATTCAACATCATTTCTCAGTTGGTTTACATCGAAGTTATTTTGAGCAAAAACAATAGTTGTAAAAAGAAAAAATGAGAGCGAACTAAAGAGATATTTCATGGTTAATATTTTGCGATTGCAAAATTAACCAATAATTAAGCCTAAAGTTTTTGGTTGTATTACATTCGCGCCCAAATTGAAAAATTAGATGAAAAAAATATTTTTATTCGGATTTATTGCCTTGGTAGCTTGTTCAAATCCAAAGCAAAACGAGGAGGCAGTTCAAACATCAACTAATGATAATGCAGAACAAACAACCATAAAAGACTCAGTAATTTTAGAGGGTGAAAAACATTTTAAAACTTTACGACAATTAACCTTTGGTGGAGATAACGCTGAGGCTTATTGGAGTTTTGATGATTCTAAATTGGTGTTTCAAGTTACTAATCCTAATTGGAATTTAGAATGTGATCAGATATTTTATTTCGATTGGCAAAATGATAACCTAGCCGAAAACAAACCAATGATGGTAAGTACAGGTTTAGGCAGAACAACTTGCTCATACTTTTTGCCCGGAGATACCACTATTGTTTATGCTTCAACTCATTTGGCAGATAAAGCTTGTCCTCCTGTTCCTGAGAGAAGAGCAGATGGAAAATACGTTTGGCCTATTTATCCGAGCTTCGATATTTTCATAACTGATTTAGAGGGTAACATAAAAAAACAATTGACCGATGAGCCGGGCTATGATGCAGAAGCTACTGTTTCGCCAAAAGGAGATAAAATTGTTTTTACCTCAATGAGAACAGGAGACTTGGAGTTATTTACCTGCGATCTTGATGGCGGAAACGTAAAGCAAATTACCAATGAGTTAGGTTACGATGGTGGTGCTTTTTTCTCACCTGACGGAAGCAAGCTTATTTTTAGATCTTCTAGACCTAAAACCGAAGAGGAAATTAAAGAATACAAAGACTTATTAGCAGAAGGTTTGGTAAAGCCTACCGATATGGAATTGTATATCTGTAATGCAGATGGTAGTGATTTAAGACAGTTAACTGACTTAGGACAAGCTAATTGGTGTCCATTTTTTCATCCGTCAGGCGAGAAAGTAATTTTTGCTTCTAACCATGCTAGCAAAAGAGGTTTTCCTTTTAACCTTTACATGATAAATACTGATGGAACAGGTCTAGAGCAAATTACACAAGACGAAACGTTTGATGCTTTTCCTGTATTCTCGAATAACGGAAAATACTTGGTGTTCTCTTCAAACCGATTTAACGGTGGAACAAGAGAAACCAACCTGTTTGTTGCAGAGTGGCAAGATTAACTTAAGGGCTAACTAAGTTAAAGCTCAAGTTAAAGTACAAAGGGTTTGTTAGTGCGTTTTCCATTACGAATGGGTCGTCTAACACAAAAAACCTTGAAAAATCTTTTCCACCCGGAACCCTATCTACATTAAAAGAATAGTTTATACGGTAGCCCGCTTCTAGGGCTACCCAAATAAACCCTACCAATTGGCGTTGCCACATAAACCTAAACCTTAATTCACTTCTTCTTATTTGCAGGTCGTTGTAAGGCGCAGCTAGCTTGTAGCTGTTTCCTTCTAATTCGAAACCAAAAAAGGCCATGTTTTGCCTGTTGAAAGTATACCTCACATGTCCTCTTGCAGGAAATAGAATTTCAGTTCCCCAAGGAGTTGTTGGTGAGGTCCAATTGAATAACAGAATTGGCACATAATTCATTTCTCCTGCTCTAAAGGTTCTTGAAATACCAATTCCCCATTGCTTATAATCAGAGGGTCTTTTACCCCAAATGGCAGCTACGGAATTTTTAATGGTATTTACTTCCTGAAACTCAGGGATAGAAAAATCACCATTCATGTCTGCTGAAACCTGAACCAAAATAAAGTTGGTTTCATTAAGCGGTTTAAAAATGGTAGAATTTAATCCAACCGTAGTGAGATTATTTGCTTGAAGCGTTTGTAATAATGGGTGATTTAATGTGGCAGGGTCATCTTCAAAGTCGTAGTTCATATCCCAAATTTGACCGCCAAGCTGCACAATAATGCTATTCTTTGAAATTACCGGTATGTTGGCGCCAATTCTTACTCCCTGGGTAGAATTTACTCTAGCGGTTTGAGCAGCATAAGTATCAAAAGCGCCTGCTGTAATATCATACCCGGCTTGGTAATCGTACCCAACAGAAATTAAACGCGCCGGACTTATTCCACTAATTTTTGCCGATGCAAACCTTTTAGTGCCTTCATCGGCATAATCTAGGTTATCGTAAATGCTATAATCTTCTTCTTCAGTATATGTAGAATCTTCTTGACTAAAAAGGGGTAGGGCAGCACAAACTAATAAAGCCCACAAAAGCGGTCTAATTCTTTTTTGCATAGGAGAGGGTGTTTATTTTTTCTTTTTTGGCATTTGCAACCTTTTCCAAACATCGGTTCTACCTAAGGCAGAAACGCCAATGTAGCCTCTTATATCCAATGTATTATCATCGGTCATTTTTATGGTGCAGCTATAAGTGCTTCCATTTTCAGGATCGTAGATGGTACCTTCTGTCCAAGTATCCTTATCAGTATATTCAAAGTCTTTAAGAATTCTATAACCTCTAAGTGGGGTTGACCTCATTTTTTCATCAGGGTTGTTTTTATCTACCTTGGGTTGATTTGTTTCAGGGTCAATTGGTTCTTTTAGCCAAACTATTTTTCCGTAGTATTTAGTGCCAATTTTTTCAATTTTAACTTTGGCTTTGCCATGGCTTGGCTCCCAAACACCAATTAATCTATCTCCTTCTTCATTTTGTGCAAATGCAGTAGTGCTAAAAATTAAAGCAGCCACAGCAAAAAAACTCATCAATACATTTTTCATAATCTTAATTTTTAATTTCAAAGGTTAACTCCATTTCAACAATAGTGCCTAAAGATTCAGCATAGCTATCTTCATTAAAATCCCAATCAAATAAAACGGTAAATGTATTTTGCTTGAAAAAATCTGCAAGGTCAACTTCTTGGCTAGCATCCAAGGCAATTGAATTACCGGTGGCCTCAATTGGGTTTTTTACCGCGATGCTTGTCATAGGAACATCATCGGCAACAAATTGTAAGGTTGCGTTTAAAAAATTATCTACGGTACTAGAGTCTGATCTAGGAATTGTGGCTGTAACCTTATTTACCGAAACCTTTGCAATTTGATCTGCAGTAAATTGTTGGCCATCAACAAGTTCGTTTAGGTTGACCTCATATGTTGAGATTAAGCTGTTTGGGCCTGCGAAAAAGGGGCCATCAGCCGAAGTAGTAAAAGTTAATGTAGTTTGATGCGGTGTAGTTGAGGTGCAAGCACCAAGCAATACAAACACACCTAGCAATAGCTGAATGTAAACTTTCCTCATAATTTTCTTCTTTCCCTCCAAAAGTAGAAACAAAATTGAATTTTCATTTCAAAATCAACTTTCGTGTTGTAGAAATATAAATTGGACTAATCAACAGGGTTAGTGAGATTATCAAAATTGAGGTTTTGTAACCGTAATCTTGAATTATTCCTCCATAATATGCTGTAGATGCAATCAAGAAACTAAGCTCTCCAATTTGCGCTAACAAAGCTCCTCCGTATAAGCTGTCTTTCCAATTACGTCTAAAGAACTTAAGAATTACAGCATTAATCAGGTGGTTTCCTAAATATACCGTAACCAATAAACCTAAAATACTGTATAGGTTCTCCATGAGAAAATCTAAATCTATCAGCAACCCAATAGAAACAAAGAAAATTGCCAAGAAAATTACCCTGAAAGAATGAAGACTATCATGAAACCAATCTGTAGATTTTGATGCGTGGATCAATAAGCCGCCCACAAAGGCACCAAGTGCAGCAGACAACCCAAACAAAGAAGTAATGGTAGAAAACCCAAAACAAATAATTAATGCAGCAATTACCTGTATTTCATGGTCTTTTTTAAAAGCTTTACTGAAGGGTAGTTTAAATGTTTTTTTGCGGTAGATAAAAATTATCATTCCTACAATTAAAACTCCCCCAATTAATTGAATAATTAAGTCTTTTATGTCAAAACCCTCTCCTGATAAAAACCCGGTAATAATTATCATAGGCACCACAAGTACATCTTGCATCAATAAGATACTAATCACATTTTGACCTAAAATGGTTGTATTTTCATTTTTGTCTTGCAATAGTTTTATGATTACGGCACTGCTACTTAAACTCAATACAAAACCAAGCACAATAATTCGAGTTGGGCTCCACCCTAAATAGGCACCAATAGGTGCCACAAACAAAACACTTGCAATAATTTGGATTAATGTACCAAGGGTAGGGACTTTCCAATTTTTTACAAGGGTAGGAAGGTTTATTTCCATCCCTATAAAAAAGAGCAGTAGTATTAAACCAAACTCTCCTAAAATATGGATGTATTCTTCATTGGTAATAATGCCAAACCCTTGTTTTCCGATTAGTACACCGGTGATGATGTAAGCTACAATTGTTGGCTGATTAAAGTATTTAAGTAACAGCCCAAGTGGAATTACAATTAAACCCGCCAATAAAAAGTTAATGAGTTCGGGGTTTAAGGTGGAGACTAAAAATATGCTTGCAACTTGCATTGCATAAAACTACCAATAAAGGGGGATTTTGTTTTTTAAATCAGAAAATTTCTGCCATCATACATCTTATTCCGCCCCCGCCAATTTTTTCAACGGTTGGAATTGAGAAAGTTTCTATAGAGATAAACTTGCTAAGTGTATCAATTTGGTGCTTTGCGAAAGCATTAAATGCGGTTTCAGACATACAAAGGATTTTACCTTCGGAGTTTTCTAACTCAAGCATATTTCCACAAAAGCTATTCAATTGATTAAACGATATTTCAATTATTTCTCTTCCTTTAGCTTTTAGCCGTTCAATAACTCTTGTTCTTTCTTTTTTATTGGGAATTGATTCAGCACAAATTACCGCAAAACTTGTCCCTATCATCATCATTACATTGGTATGATAAATTGGCCGTTGAAAAGAGTCAATTGCGCTAAATAAGTGAGGCTGATAACCTAACTTTTCGCATAAAAACTCAAATGATTCATCGTGAGTTCTTGAAGAAAGGCAGCCATAAGCAGATTTATTTAAATGGTCGAAAACAATGCTTCCTGTTCCCTCTAAAAATTGATTTTGGTTTTCAAAAAAAGAAAGGTCTAAAACAGAATTTATTTGATATTTTTTCTTGAGTTTTTGAATTAGTTCATTTTGTTTTTCAATCCTTCTGTTGGGCGATTGCATAGGGTAAATCACCATTTTTTGCGAAGGATGAAACGAAACCCAATTGTTGGGGAAAATAGCATCAGGTTTTATGGGAGAGGCACTATCTACTTCAAAAAACACTTTTATGCCAAGCGAGGTGAGTTGATCAACTACTTGGTTAAACTCTGAAATTGCCTTTTCGTGTGGGTTTTCAATTTCAAAATTATTTTGGAAATGATTTGTTTCAGCAGTTTCTAGGTTAAACCCAAAATTGGATGGTTTAACCATAAATACTTTATCAGTAGATTGTTTTAGCAACTATAAATCGTAGAAAGTGGTAATAATTGAGTCTTCCATTCCATAAAAAGATTCAATCATTTTTTCAGTTTCGGCAATAGGTTTAAAAACATCAAAGGTTTTACCCTGTGTACGCTGAGCTCCCATGGCATTTGCATATTTTGCAGCACCAATAAAGTCAAATCGGTTTTTAAGCAAACCATAGGCTAATCCACCTGCAAATGAATCGCCACAGCCTGTAGTATCTATAACTTGCTTTACCGGAATTGACTTTACCCAATCTTCTCTTAATTGGTTGTTTTCAACGGTATATACCAAAACTCCTTTTTCATCTAGCGTAACGTAAAGCGATCTTAAACCATTGTTTAAGCAATGTCTTGCAAAATCAGGTATTTCTTCACGTTTTATTCTTCTTTCTTCGTTTAATGAGGCAACATCATATTCTTTTTCAAACCAACTACAACCGGCTTCTTCTAAATTCATTTTAAGGACATCAATATGAGGCAACCATAAATCTCGTGTTACCCAAAGTTTCATAAATCTATCGCCTTGGTGAGATAACCCGTTGGTAGGCCCGTGCGCATCGAAAACAATTGTTGCGTTAGAGTATTCTTGAATAAACTTTAGGGTTTCTAGTGGAACTTCATAATCGGTAACTGGTACACAAACCACCACATCAGCATCTAGTAATTCTTTTACATCGCTAGGTAAAATTGGGTGCATGGCAGCAGTTTGCTTTTCTAACCTTTTGTTTTGGTCTACAAACTGTAACTGAATTACATCGCCACTATCAAACTCATCAGAAATATGATTTGTAGCAATATTAGGGTAGTTTTTGAAAATATCTAATACGGGACTTTTATCTTTTTGTCTTACATGTGTTACAGGAAAAATTTCCCCTTTTCCATCCATAAGGTTTGATAAGGCAATAGAGGTGTGTGTGGCACAGCCATATTTTTTTATTACCTCACCGTGGTGGGTAGTAATTGTATCGCGAGGAATGGGTCCTAAAACAACAACTTTTTTATTTTCCATCTATCAGTTTTTTTAGGGTGTTTAAATCGGCACCAAAAACCGACCAACAAACTTGATTTAACTCATAAAAATCACCCGAAAGGTGAAAGGTACTATGTTTATGGTAAATACGCTCATTTTTTTTCAACTCTTTTGAAGAGGATGAAGTTTCTAGCTCATAGTAAGGACCTAGAATGGAGCCGTCTTCATTTTTACCGTCGTTGTACACATTCAACACATCACCTAGGTATGGTGGGGCATCAAAATTCCATTCAGAATTTAAAAATACATCTTCTTTATTGGTTTCGTAAGTAACGATAGTAAGGATGGTCTTTTCAAAGTCGAAACTACCAACTACATTTTTATCATGTTTTGGCGACAATCCAATTTTTCCCTTTGCATTGCCATCGGTTTTGTAAAGTGTAATATTTTCTGTTTCGATGAGGCGGTTATCAAAATCAGATTTAAAATAGTTGGTGTTTATGGTTGCTCCTTTTTGTGTAGGCAATAATGCCCAACCTTTGTTTGAAGGCTTGAACATCCCTAAAATCCAAATATTGAGTAATCCGGTTGACTTATCCCATTGAGATGAAGACAAATTTTCTAAAGTGTTTTCACTTGTAAATCCAACACAATTCAATTGGTGATTTACTTCTAGATTTAATGCACTTGCAATTTGCTTTTTGGATAAAATTTGAATTAAGCGATTGATTCCTATTTCGAACTCAAAGTTTTGGTAGTTTTTGAATTTAGCTGTATGAGATAATTCAATACGATTATTTGAGGTATTTACAACTTTAAATGGCTCACTATCAATACATGCAGGGGTTTGCCAATTGGTAAAAGTTTGATCTTGGTTGGGCTCAAAGAAAATTCCAAACTTGCCTGCTTCAGGTCCAATCCAAAAACGGTCTTCACCTCCAAAAGCATTAATGTGCGCTTGGCTTTTTTTAGATTGTATTAGTTTGTGGTTTACCCAACCAAACCCCTCATGGTTTTCATTTGTGCAGCTTGTAAGCACCCTGCCTTGCAAATCGGGAGCAACTGCAACTACTGAGGCACCTGAGGTTAAGCACTTTATGTCGCAAAATGCTTTTAGGTTTTCTATTTCTTGTTTAAAGGAGAGGATCGCGTAATATTTTCGCGAAAGTGGTAAAAAAAATAACTTATAGTATAAAATACTTTAAGTAATTATTCAAATTCAGATTTATTTTATTCGGTATGGTTTTTAATAATTTTTTTTGGATTTAGAGTTGCGCCAAGTTTTAAGTAAACTCCATCAATATTTAAGCTTGGTTTATTTAAAACATATCGGTATCCAATACCCGTTCTTAAGTTTAGCCAAGGCCAAAGAGAATATTCAGTATGTAATCCCCATTCGGTAGGATAAACCCATTCTTTTATGTTTTCTAAAGCTATTAGAGGAGAACTATTATTTAATTGACCAACTCCACCATGAGCATAAGTACAAATAGCCCATTTATTTCTTCTAAAGAAATAAAACTCTTCCGAAAAACCTATAAAGTTTAGCCTAACCATATTAGGTGGCTTGTTTCCTATATAAAATAAAGTTGAGTTTAAAGTAAGCACATGCTTTACTTTTTCACCATATGCTACTCCTGCATAAATTCCATAAATTGTGGTAAAATCGTCAAGAATGAAGGTACGCCTATTGTTCAAGCCATAGGTAAACTCTTTTTCTTCCTTAAAAAACCGAAAAGGGTTGTCATTTTGGGCCTTTGCAAAGCCAAAACAGAATATAAATAGGGTAATTACCGGAAGTTTTAAATTATTCCGCTTTGGTATTTTTTACATAGGTGTCTAACCATTGGTCTTGCTCCCATAACATATGTAAAATGTTTTCTTTAGCTGCATACCCATGGCTTTCTTTAGGTAGCATAACTAATCTAACAGTTGCTCCTAATCCTTTTAAGGCATTAAAGTAGCGTTCGCTTTGCATAGGATAGGTGCCTGAGTTGTTGTCTGCCTCGCCATGAATTAACAACAAGGGAGTTTTCATTTTATCAGCATGCATAAATGGCGACATGTTATAATAAACCTCGGGAGCTTCCCAATAGTTACGTTCTTCACTTTGAAAACCGAAAGGGGTAAGGGTTCTGTTGTAAGCACCCGACCTTGCAATTCCTGCAGCAAATAAATCTGAATGGGTAAGCAAGTTGGCTACCATAAAAGCCCCATAGCTGTGGCCACCTACCGCCACTTTATTTCTATCGATATAACCTAAACCATCAACCGCATCAATAGCTGCTTTGGAATCTGCCACCAATTGTTTTCTAAAGCTGTCGTTTGGTTCTTCATCTCCCTCACCAATAATGGGGAAAGCGGCATCATCTAATACTGCATAACCTTTAGTAAGCCAATACAAAGGCGAGCCCCAAAATGGATAAGTAAATTCATTGGGATTTTTGGTGTTTTGGCTTGCACTAGCCCTATCTTTAAACTCACGTGGGTAGGCCCACAAAATCATTGGTAATTTTTCTTTTTTGGTTTTATCGTACCCAACAGGAAGATAAAGTGTTCCGCTTAATTCTAACCCATCATCTCGCTTGTAGGTAATTACTTCTTTATGTACTTCTGCTAAAACTTGGAAAGGGTTTTTAAAGTTAGTAAGTTGAGAAGCCTTCTTTGATTTTACATTTCTGAAGTAATAATTTGGATAATCCGAAGGAGACTCAATCCTAACAAGTAGTTGGTTCTTTTTTGGGTCGAAGCCTCTTAAGTCTTCAATTTTATCTGTGTAAGTTGAAGTGTAAAGTTTTTTAGTTTCTCCTGAGTTGAGGTTGATGGTGCTTGAGAATGGAAATTGGCCTTTTTCAGAAAATCCATCGCCTAATAAATACGCATTGGAGCCATTAAGCATCAATACTTGCATACCATTTTCATTTCTTACAGTTTCAAAGTTTCCGGGGTCGTTGTATCTATCTTGGTAGTTTCTTTCAGAAAGCATTTTTGGAGCTCTGTTTCCTTCAGGACTAAAGCAAGTAGTAACCAACATTCTGGTATTCCACCAATAATCATAAGCAATGGCATAATCATCATTGCCCCAAATAATTCTATTAAAGCGGTATTTAGTTCTTAATATGCTTTTTGGAGTGCCGTTAAAAGGTGCTTCAAGTAAAAATACTTCATCTCTAAACTCAACTTTATTTTCAGGGTCTCCACCATCTAGCGCCTCAACATACATGAGGGTAGAGGGTTTATCATCTCTCCAATTAATGTCTCTACGTCCTGTTCTTCCAGCCATAAACCCTTGAGGTAGTTCTTCGGTTAAAGGCACATCTACAATTGAGTTTACTAATTTGCCCGATTTATTGTAAACGCTTGTGTTTGATGGAAACCTGAAATAAGGAACTAAATAAGAAAAGGGTTTTTTAACCGTGGTAACCAATACATATTTTCCGTCAGGTGAGACATCGATACCTCTATACATATCACTTTTTAACCAAAGTTTGGCAGTGCCATCAATGCCAACTTCATAAATTTCAGAGCTTGCCAATTGCTCGAAGTTAAATTCATCGTTTTTGTTTTTCAAAAGGTCTTGATAGGTTCTATTTTGGGCTTTTTTTTCCATCGTTTACAGAAATTGTTGGTCCGGTTGGAATAGCTGATTCTTTATATATAAGTGGCTTCTTGTTTTGTGGAATTACAGTAACCAACACAGATTTATCATCTTTAAACCAATTGATTACATTCCCCATATTGGCATTTAAAACAAGGTTTGTTAATTTTTTGGCGGTTGCCGTTTTTAAATCTAATAACCAAAGTTCTACCCCTTTTGAATTGGTGTGAGTAAAGGCCATCATTCTTTGGTCTGTTGACCATTTTAAGTTCGAAATTTTTGGATTTTTAGGAAGTCCTTTTATTTGAATAGGCTCACTTTTTAAATCATTCATTCGCCTAATTTTCATATTGGTAAAAAAGGAAGTTCTTGAACCAATATTGGTAACCGGGTCAATTCTTAATCCGGCCAAACGAAGCTCTTCTTTAGATAATTCTTCGATAGATTTAAATTGATCACGATAGATTAAGATCATGTTTTCTTTGGCCTCGTCCATTATTACGTATGGCGCCAAGGGAACATCAACAAGATCTAGAATTTCTTTTGAAGGTTTTTGAAAGTTTAAGTTTTCTTGGGCATCAGAAAGTAAAGACATAGCGCAAATAAGGAGTAAAAAGAAATACCTCATGGTAATGTTTTGTTTTTCTCAAAACTAATTGCATAGGATTTATCCTAGCTTATTTTTTGATAAGTGGTTTTATCATTTTGGTTTTCTAACTGAATGTGGCAGATAATTTCTAAACTAACTCAAATGCGAAATCAAGTTAATGAATATTCAATTTTGCAGGATTTGAACCTTAGGGAAATAAACTATGTTTAATTAATAGTTGAAGAATAGTGGTTTTTAACCTTATATTTACGGGCTTAATTTGCTGCAAAATCATGTCTAGTTTAGCTAGTTTCCTTTACATAATTACATCTCTTATTTATGAATTTTAAAAACCTTATTGGCTTTGTATTTTCTTTTACTGTGATTTTTTCAAGTGTTTCTGCCCAAGAAACTGAATCACTGAAAGGTGTTCAAAATAGTACTTCTCAAGCCCCTGCAATTAAATCAATTCAAAAATTCTTGGAGGCTCATTTAGAAGAACTAAATGTGTCACCAGAAGATATCTCATCATGGGAAGTTACTGATGATTATTTTTCAGGAAAAGGTAAAATCCGTCATGTTTATTTAAGGCAAACTATAGAAGGCAAAAAGCTGTTAAACGCTACAGCCAACATCACATTAAATAATGCCGACAGTGTTTTAAGGGTTGCTAGTAATTTAGTTTCAAATATTAAAAGCAGGTATATCTTAAAAGGAGGTGAAACTATTTCTCCTTATCAAGCGGTTTTATCGGCCAAAGAAATTCTCGGACTTAGCGGAAACCCCGGTTCTGAAATTTCTCTTAACCAAAATTCAAATTTTAGATTTAATAAGGGAGATTTAAGCCGAGAAGATATTGATGTTTCAAAGGGGTTGTGGAACAATGGCGAAGAAATTAGAGAAGTTTGGATTGTTTCTATTCAAGAATTAGAAAGAGACCATTGGTGGCAAATGTATATTGATGCATATTCAGGCAATGAATTGAATCGGATTGATTGGATAACTAATTGTGCATTTGATGCGTGCGATCACAATCATCATGTATTACCAAAAAATCCGTCACCAATTCCTCCTACCTCTAAAGCCACAGGAACAGAACAATATCATGTTTTTCCTTTTCCAATAGAAAGTCCTAGTCATGGGAGCAGCTCAATAGAAGTTGGACCTTCTAGTCCAACCGCCTCTCCTTTTGGGTGGCATGATGTTAATGGCGTTACTGGAGCAGAATATACCATCACCAGAGGAAATAATGTTTACGCTTATGAAGATGCAGACAACGACAATGCCCCCGGATTTAGTCCTGATGGTGGAATGGCATTAGATTTTAATTTTCCACTAAACTTAAATCAAAATCCTACCGGTTATCAATCAGGCGCGATTACGAACTTGTTTTTTATAAATAATCGTATTCACGATATTTTATTTGAATATGGTTTTGATGAAGCAAGTGGAAATTTTCAGGTTACCAATTATTCCGGTAATGGATTAGGACAAGATCCGGTACAAGCTGAGGCGCAAGATGGAGG
>JAAZVO010000288.1 GCA_018623405.1 Crocinitomicaceae bacterium | reverse complement strand
GGCAGAGGTTAGCAACAAACAATTGGTTACCTTAAGTTTCACGCTTAAAGAGGCAAAACAGCACCTTAAATGGGAACATGAAAAAGAGTTTGAATACCAAGGTGAAATGTACGATGTGGTGCGCAAAGAAATAAAGGGTGATATTATTTTTTACCACTGTTGGTGGGATCATGAAGAAACAGCCCTAAACCAAAAACTAAGGCAACTAACTTACTTAGCCCTAAACCAAAACCCCACAAGAAAAAACCAAGAAACTTCTTTGGTTCAATTCTTTAAAAACCTTGTTTCACCTCCACAAAAAAGTGATTTAGCGATAAATTTTTCGGTAAAAAATCATCAAAATATATTTCGCAACTACCCTACACTTTTAGGCGAATCCAATTTAGTTGTTCCCCCACCACAATTTGGTTAAGCTTTTCCAAAACCCAATCAGAAAAATTAAAAGTTTAACTAAAATTTTACCATGAAGAAAATATTGCTTTGTGGGTTATTTATAGTCTTTTCGTTTATAGGAATGGCTCAAAAAATAACCCTCATTAATCCAAATTCCGGAGAAACCATTCCGGGGGTTACACTTACAAGTGAAAACCCTAAAGCTTCTGCAGTTACAAATGCTGTGGGAGAGGTTGATATCTCTGTTTTTAAAACAGCGAATAAAATAATAATACGCTCTTTAGGATTCGAAACAAAATCTATGAGTTATTATGAAATGAACACCTCAGCTAAAAAGGTTACACTTACACCATCTAATTTTAATTTAGATGAGGTAGTAGTTTCTGCAACGCGTTGGCGACAAGCAGCCAATGATATTCCCTCGAAAATCATTTCAATTTCTGCTAAAGAAGTGGCGCTTCAAAACCCACAAACTGCTGCAGATTTATTAGGTATTTCAGGGAAGGTTTTTATCCAAAAAAGTCAGCAAGGTGGCGGAAGCCCAATGATTAGAGGTTTTGCTACGAATAGGTTGATATACACCTTAGATGGTGTAAGAATGAATACAGCCATTTTTAGAAGTGGCAATATTCAAAATGTAATTAATATCGATCCTTTTGCCACCCAAAATACCGAAGTGTTTTTTGGGCCGGGTTCGGTTATTTACGGTAGTGATGCAATTGGTGGTGTAATGAGTTTTCAAACCTTAACTTCACAACTATCGCTTACCGATAAACCTTTAATTACAGGTAATGCAGTATCGCGTTATGCCACAGCAAACAATGAGCGAACAGGTCATTTCGATGTTAATATTGGACTTAAAAAATGGGCATTTGTAACAAGTTTTAGCGCTTGGGATTATGACCATTTAAGGCAGGGCGTAAACGGACCAAATGAGTATTTAAAACCTATTTATGTAAAACGTATAGATAGTATTGATAGAATAATTACGCAAGATGATCCACTGCTTCAAGTACCTTCCGCATACTCTCAAATAAACCTGATGCAAAAAGTAAGGTTTAAACTTTCAGATAAATGGGATTTTCAATATGGATTCCACTACTCTGAAACATCTCCCTACGGCAGGTATGACAGACACAACAGGTATAGAAATAGCACGCTGCGCTACGCAGAATGGAATTATGGCCCTCAGTTGTGGCTAATGAACAACCTTTCGGTTACACATAATGGCATGAATGGTTTATATGATGAACTTACCTTAAGGTTAGCACATCAAAGGTTTGAGGAAAGCAGAATAGACCGCTCATTAAATAAGGATGATAGAAGTACTCAAAAAGAAGCTGTTAATGCCCTTTCTGCCAATATTGATTTTGCTAAATCTATTTCAGAAAAAAATACCATTTATTATGGTGTTGAGTGGGTAACCAATGAGGTTAGCTCACAAGGGCGCATTACAGATATTTCTAAGGGAATTACAGTAAATGGTCCTTCCCGTTATCCTAAATCTACGTGGAGTTCTTATGCTGCTTACCTAAATGATGAGTGGAGGCTCAACAAAAAGTTTACGATTCAATCAGGCGTAAGGTATAACCAATTTGAGCTTAGCTCAAATTTTAGCAACAATTTACCGTACTACCCTTTTCCGTTTACATCAGCAAACATTAACAATGGAGCTTTAGCAGGAAGCATTGGTGGTATTTACAGGCCTACAGAAAAATGGGTAATTAAGGTAAATGCAGGAACTGCGTTTAGGTCTCCAAATATTGATGACGTTGGAAAGGTTTTCGACTCAGAACCGGGAGCTGTAACAATACCAAACCCTAATTTAAAAGCAGAGTATGCCTATAATTTTGATGTTGGCTTTGCAAAAGTGTTTGGAAATAGCATAAAGTTAGATTTAACGGGGTATTACACCCTTTTAGAAAATGCCTTGGTGAGGAGAAACTTTCAGCTTAACGGGCAAGATAGCATCTTTTACTCAGGCATTATGAGCCAAGTACAAGCCATACAAAATGCGGCTGTGGCAAACGTTTATGGAGTACAATTTGGGTTTGAGGCTAAGCTTAATGGAGGCTTTAGTTTTACAACAGACCTAAACTACCAAAAAGGAGAAGAAGAATTGGATGATGGAAGTTTGAGCGCATCAAGCCACGCGGCTCCGTTTTTTGGGGTTAGCCGTATGAAATACCAAACCGAAAAATTTAGTTTAGAGTTGAATTGCCAATACCAAGGCGAACAAAGTTTCAACAACTTGGCGGTATCTGAGCAAAGTAAAGATGAGATTTACGCAAAAGATAAAAATGGAAATAATTACGCACCTGGTTGGTACACTTTAAACGTAAGGGCCATGTATCGATTAACAGATTGGTTAACATTAACTAGCGGAATTGAAAACATCACAGATCAACGCTACAGGCCATATAGTTCAGGAATTTCAGGAGCAGGCAGAAACTTTGTAATGGCTTTAAAAGCAAGGTTTTAAATTATAAATCAGGTGAGTCAATAACCTCTACTTTTTGAGGAGACTCTCTGTAAAGTGGAAGGTTTAAACAGTTTAAAGCTTCTTTTGAGGGAGAAATAAACTCTCCTTCCAATAAAGGTGCATAAGTAGCATCTTGTTGAAGGTGTTGAACAAATAATCCCCAAATAGGTAACGCTGTTTTTGCTCCTGAGCCTTGTTTAATAGATTGAAAATGAATGCCCGGATTATCTGCTCCAACCCACGCACCTGCAGTTATTTGCGGTGTAAAACCTACAAACCAACCATCGGCTTGGTTTTGTGTAGTGCCTGTTTTTCCTGCTATTGGAGTGGTTAAATTAAATGTTGTACGTAGAGGCCTAGCTCTTCCCCAATTAACTACAGACTCCATCATATTGGTCATAATTGCAGCAACATTTTTTGCAAAAACTTCCTTTATTTTTTGAGATTTGTCTTTATAAATCTCTTTGCCTGTAGGCAATTGAATACTATTTATGTATTTGGTATGCACCCTTTTTC
>JAAZVO010000057.1 GCA_018623405.1 Crocinitomicaceae bacterium | reverse complement strand
ACTCAATGGCCCAACTCGAAATGACTACCAATTACTCAAGACAAGAAATGATGGATGAGTATATAAAAGGTGCTCCGGTATTATTCTATAACCCTCAATACGCCACTTTTTTCAATAACATGTTTACAGAATTTATTAGGTTTTTTGCTGCCAACGAGATAAGTACACAGCTAAACAAATCGGTGAATTTTTTTCAAAGTGTTGATTCTCTAAAAAATGTTTTTGAAACTAATATTTACTTCAGGCAATTAAATGATCAGCAAAAAGAGTTGTTGATTATCAACGAATTATATTTTCAAAAAGACAATAACCGCTTTAAGAAGCAAAGCATAAATAGAATGCTTGATGATATGGCAGAAGATACAAAGTTTGAAGACCACAAATTGCTATTAACAGAAATGTTAAAGAAGTTTGAAATGTTAAACCCTAATACCTTGGCTCCCAATTTTTATTTTACTGATTTTGAAGGTAATAAAAAGAGTTTAGCTGATTTAAAGGGCAAATATGTTTACCTTGATTTTTGGGCGTCTTGGTGCAGACCATGTATTGAAGAAATGCAAGTAATGAATGATTTATACCCTAAATACAAAGACCAAATAGAGTTTTTAAGTATTTCGATTGATGAAAGAGCTTCTAGGGCTCAAAGATTTTATAAGAAAAACAATTACCCATGGATATTTGGGCATGTTGAAGTAAATGATGTGAAAGATTTATATGATGTTCGAATAATTCCTATATATTACCTCATCGATCCGGAAGGGTTTTTAGTAAAAAGCCCTGCAGCAAGGCCTACAGGTGAAATTGAAAGAGTATTCTACAATATCAAAAAAAATGCGCTACAACAAAACACCAAAGATTTGCCTAGTTGGAAAATAAAACCAGGAAAAAAATAGTAATTCTAATTCCTCTTTTGATAAAACGAAAGTCGTATTTCGACTAAAATTTTTTGCAGTTACCGCATTTATTTACATTTGGCAATAACTCGAGTGTAAAGATCGAACCCATGCCTAAAAACCGCTTATTATTTGCTGCCTTTTCTATATTAAGTTTTGTAGCCTTATTCTTTGTTTTTCAGGCATTTGAAAATACCGGGAGGTTAAAAATTAGAGGAAAACTTGTAGATCCCAAAGGGCGTCCTTTAAGTGAAGTTGTTGTTGAGTTAAAAGAGTTTAATAAAGTTATTTCTTCTACAACAACAACAGGGGGAGGGAAATTCTCTGTTGAGGTAGAATATCAAAAAAAGCAAACACTTCATTTTACCAAAAAGGGGTATGTAAGCATGTATTTGCAAGTTGTTAGTGATATTCCCCTGCCTAAAAGTGATAAAAATTATACCTTCTCTCCCGAGTTTTTTATGGTTTCTGATACTGCTGATTTTAACTTGAATCAATTTAGAAAACCAATAACCAGAGTAGTTTATGATCCAATTGAAGATTTCTTTGTTGAGGATAACTCTGTATTGGAAGATTTTGTTGCCAAAACAAACGAGCCTGAAGGAGTAATTCTTACCGGTAACTTATCACCTGATGATTCAACTGCTATTGATTCAGCAGTTATCAATATTTATGAAGGTAAGAAAGTAGTTGAGTCTCTAAATGTTGATTCTACAGGAAAGTTCGAATTCAAAGTTTTTTACAATAAGCAAGCAAAAGTTGAGGTTATTGCAGATAACTATTACCCAACATATTTTAACTTGAACACTACAATGACTAATGATTCATTGTCTCGTTTAGAGTTTGAAATTTCACCTACCATCCCTCTTGTAAGTATAAAAACTGAATTTATAAACCCAAAAGCATTTGAACTCCCTGTAACTGAATTTTCATTTCAAAACGATTCGGGAAATTTTACTCAAAATGCCAATACAAAAACTTCTTTTTACGAGGTATTAGATGAACCAAAGAAACTTCCAATTAGTATTGAAGGAATTGCCCTAGATTCAGCAGGGAGAGAACTTGCCGGAGTTGATGTTAGATTGAAAGATGGTGAAGGAGTTATTTCAGCCATGCAAACAGACAAAGCAGGAAAGTATTTGTTAAAGGCACCTTATGACAAAGAGTTGGATTTAGTTTTTGAGGGCAAAGACTTCCATACTCAAATAATGGAAATAAACACTGTTAGAGAAAATAAAACATATTTCAAAAAGCTTACTCTTCAACCGCCACCGGTAAAAATCTATGAAATTGAAGATGCTTATGTGGAAAAAGAGGTGTTTAAAAACCCTATGGCTTACGTAGTTCTTAGCGATACAGGAAAAACCTTTGAAGAAGATGTTGAAGTAAGACAAGAATTTGAAGAAAAAATAAATGAAATAAAGAAAAAGAATGCTCCCGTTGTTGCCTTAGCCAATGAAACTTATCCTGAAACATTTGGATACCTATACATTGATGGTAGGATTAGTAATCTTTATGGAGACAAAATAGATAGCGCCACAGTTACCGCTTTCATCGGTAATGTTGAGTATCGTTCATTAATGTGCGATAAAAGAGGGGGTTTTGAACTAGAATTACAATACAACAAAGAATATGAAATAGAGGTAGAACGAAGAAACCACGCCACTATGAGGTTCTTGGTAGATGCTACTTTACCAAAAGATTTATTGGAGAAAGACAACTCACATCAAATGGATATTCCGCTAATTCCTTTGGATTATGAGAATTTGAATGAAAATGCCTATGGTATGCCATTTACCAGAATTTATTACGATACACTTGAAAAAGAATTGATGGATGATGAAGAGGTTCTAGCTGCTTTTCAAAATAGGCTAAATACTCCGGAAGTAAATCTACTTCCTAAAAAATTGGTGCTTACAAGTGCAATTCAAGATTACTCAAGACGAATGCATAAAGATCTTGCTGTTTATGTAAAAGAAGATGAAACCATTGTAGATACTTTAGAGGTAGATAGAGATGGAAATTACACAGCAAGTTTAGATTACAACAAAACTTATAAAATTGAATATTCGGGTGATGAATTTTTTAACTCTTTTATTGAGGTAGAGTCAAACCTTTCAGGAGAACCCAAACCTGATAGTGTAACTCTTTCGCCAGTGCAGGCATTCCTAAAAGATGATGAAAGTGTAGTGGACCCAAGTATTTTTCAAAACCCTGTACGTAAGGTTGCATTTGACCCTTTAGCAGGTGTTTTTAATGAAGACTCAAGCGCTGTTCAGAAATTCCAAGAGGAGGTATTGTTGGCTCAAAAAATGGCTGAAGTTGCATCCAAAAGATTGTTGGTAAAAGGTACTGTTAAAGATGGTACCGAAAAAAGAATGAAAGATGCCAAGGTTTACTTGGTAGAAAATTTCCAAAAAACAGACTCTGTAACAACCAACAGAAGAGGTCAATTCGAAATAAACGTTCCCTTTCTTAAAGATTATAAATTAAGAGTAAAAAAAGAAGGTTACTACAATGCCTTTGCTTCAGTAGACAGCAGGATGCCTCAAGACTCTGTTAAAGATTTTGATATTGACATGTCAACGATTACCATAGTTGAGCAAAATACTGAAGATATTGATGTTACTGCATTTGCATTACCTGCACAAAGAATTTATTACGACATAGGTACAAATAGCTTTTTTGAAGATACTCTTGCGAATAACCAATTTTTAGCAAAGTTGTGGGCTCCAAAAAGAGAGAAAGAAAGACTCTTAGCCGAAGAGAAAAAGAAAAATGCGGCTAAACAAATTAAAACCACTCCTGCAACAATTAAAGATCTTGGTACTTTAACCGCAGAAACTATTCAGGAAGCTCCTGCTTTAGCGATGCCAAAGCCACCTGAAGATTCTGAAGAAAATTACGATAAAGCTACCTTAGAGCAAAAACAAAAAGAGGCTAGTTTAGGTGAAAAATCTGGTGAGTCTGAAGCTTTCTTATTGTCTTTGATGGCGCCTGATACTTCAAAACCAAAGGAATCAATTAAAGATGCTCAACTTGAAACTGAATTATTAGAAGATATTGAGTTTGTAGATTTTGAGTTGCCCGAAATTGAAGAAGTAGATGAAGCTGAGTTAGAACAACAAGAGCAAGTTTACGAGTTTAATCAACTATTGGCAGACCTTTCCTTAAGAAGAGGTTTATCTTCCGAAAGTATTAAGATTGATAGCGTATTTTCAGTTATGCGCCCTGTAAGAATTTACAAATCAGAAAGGTTTAACGGAAAAATATTCCAAACTTACAGGGTTAAGATTGTGGATAGTGGAGAAGTAATAGACCTCATACATATTCACAATTGGTTTGGGGCAGCAACCTCTTTCTACATTAATGGCGAGTCTGTTAAAGAGAAAGAGTATTATGCTCAATTAGAAAAATACAATACAAGCGATACCTATGAAGAATAACTTGATAAAAAACGCCGCATATCTGCTTATTGTTTTCCTGTTGGGAATACAATTAAAAACTGAAGCTCAGGTAGTAAGTTTTGTAAAATATGGTGTAGAGAATGGGCTCATCCAATCACAAGTTCAATCCATTGAGCAAGATTTAGATGGCCGCTTATGGGTAGGTACCATTTCAGGTATTTCTGTTTACAACGGGGTGGAGTTTAAAAATTACAC
Organism: Crocinitomicaceae bacterium; assembly: GCA_018623405.1. Taxonomy (GTDB): domain Bacteria; phylum Bacteroidota; class Bacteroidia; order Flavobacteriales_G; family Salibacteraceae; genus JAAZVO01. Next base: position 7,804 of record JAAZVO010000057.1, on the reverse strand, counting down.
TACCATAGACAGTTTGGCTGAAAATTGGGTAACAAAAATTTACCGCACAAAAAACGGGGATATGTGGATGGGCCACTGGGCAGGCTCAATTACCAGATGGAGTTATAACACTGGAGAGTTTGAAAATGTTAAGATTGAAAGGTTTAATGAATTCCAAACTATAACAGATTTTATTGAAGATACCGTAAATCGCAATCTTGTATTTTCATCAAATGGAACAGGTGTTTTTCTTTACCATATTGATAAAAATGAGGTTACAAAAATTGAATATTCAGAATCACTTGAATCAAAATTCGTAGTGAGTTTGTTTCTAGATAAAAACCGAGATTTATGGGTATGTACTGAAAATGATGGTATCTATATTTTTAATTTAGACCAAGTTGCATCAAATAAAGCTTCGTCAAGGCATTTAAATGCTGCTGCAGGATTAAGCTCTGATAGGGTAATAGATGTAATTAATTACAATAACAAATATTGGATAGGTACTCTAGATAAAGGCGTTGATATTATTCCAATTCAAACTACTGAAGAATTTGTACGAGGAAACCTGGAAAAAGTGACTGTGGTTAATTACAATAAACAAGGTGAAGGAACAGAGAAAATATTAGAAAGCAACAAAATTTCATATTTCGCCAAAGATGCCCACGGTAGCTTATGGATTGGAACTAAAGATAAAGGAGTAGTTAGGATTACCCAAAAAGGTGAAGAAGAAATTCACAATGTTTCTTACAATACAAGAGAAGGACTAAGCTTTTATGATATCAACTGTATTTTTTCTGATAGAGAAAAGTCTGTTTGGTTAGGTACCAATGTTGGGTTAAATCAATACATAAGCGATTACTTTTTATTATTTGATAAAAGTATAGGTTTACCAAACAACATCGTACAATCCATAGCTTCTGATGGGCAAGATAATATTTGGTTAGGCACAAATTCAGGAATCACCAAACTAGAAAATGGTGCAAACCCTCAATCTGAAGACATAAGGGTGCAACAAGTATTAATTAAAGGGCTAGACAAAACTCCTATTCGAGATATTTTTAGAGATAAGGATGATAACCTCTGGATTGCGAATGCCCAAGGAATGTTGTTTAAGCGAAAACCAAGTGGCGAGTTTGAAAAAATCAATATAGAAAATGTTTTAAGAGACATTATTTTCAGTATAGCAGAAGATGATAATGGAAACTTATGGTTAGGTACCAAAGGTGGAGTTGCTAAATTCAATAAAACTACTTACAAGTTAGACTTTTTTACTGAAGAAGATGGCCTTGGGGGTAGAAACGTATCTAAGGTAGTTAAGGATAATAATGGAAATCTTTGGTTTGCATGTAGTGGTGGAAACTTAACCATGTATGATGGTGCAGCCTTTACCACTTTTGGAGATGCAGATAGTGTGAAACCATTTATTTTATGTGTGGAGGCTGATAATCAAGGTAATATTTACTTTGGTGCCTATACCGGAGGCTTGTACAAATACGATGGGAAAAATTTTAAAAACTACACTAACCAAAATAGCAACTTAAGAACAGAAACTCCATACGCACTTATTGCAGATGATGAAAATAATATTTGGATAGGGACTTCATATGGGGTTGAGAAATTCGACCCTCGTGATGAGTCTTTTGTTCATTATGGAAAAACAGAAGGTTTCTTAGGGCTGGAAGTTAATTACAATGCTGTAGGAAAAGATGAAAACGAAAATATTTGGTTTGGAACCATTTTAGGAGCTGTTAGGTATAACCCAACCGGTGACTTTGAAAATGACGTAAAACCAATTATCAAAATTCCTTCATTAGAAATTAATCAAGAGCAAGCAGAGTTCCCCTTTAACAATACATTTTCGCCTAACGAAAATGAACTAACATTTAATTTTATTGGTGTATCCTTAAACAACTCCAATAAAATTAGATACCAATATGTATTAAAAGAAAAAGGAAAAGATGAAGAGTGGTCTAAACCTTCTTCTCAAAAACAAGCCTATTTTTCAAATATTGACCCTGGTAAATATGAGTTTAAAGTAAAAGCCCTAAACAGTTACAATGTTGAAAGCGAGGAGTTTATATATCCTTTTGAGGTTAAAGTACCATGGTATATGGCTTTATGGTTTTATGCCTTACAAGTAGGTGTGGTAATACTGATGTTGATATTTGCAATATTTTATGGCAGAAGGACTGGAGGCTCAAGAACAGCAACCGTTCTTGCAACCATTGCTTTAATTATCATATTCGAATACGGAATCAACTATGTTGAAGATTCTGTAGAAGATGATTTAGGTGGAGTAGTCTTTATTAAGGTAGGTTTAAATGTTATTCTAGCGATTGTACTCTTCCCAATTGAAGAAGCAATTAAGAAGATTATTATAAGTGGTGCTAGACAAAACAGAGCAGCCAAAGCAGCCGAAATTTCAGAATAATTTAGAGTTTCTTTGGCTGTTTTAAAATAGCCTTATTAATTTTTGAATTAGCAAAAACAAAAGCTTAGGAGAAAATCCTTTTAGCTTTAACCCAATCAATTATTGTAAATACTTTAATGTAAAGGTATTTAGGGAGAAACTAATAATAAATAGGTTGAAGTTAAATTACCTTTCGATTCAGATGGAGTGATTAATCATCATCACCTTTTCCGGTGTAAGGTTGTCTAGATTTTCCCTCTTCAGGAGTGGCTTTTGTTTTTTCTTCCTGTTTTTTAGATTTTACCTCAGAACTGCCTAAATCTTTTTTATGGTCTTCTTTATATTCCTCTAATAACTTAGGCATATTAATAATAGTTCTTCTCCTTTTTGGAGCGATAATCAGCATAATTTCTTGTGAGCCTGTAGTTACCTGACTAACTTGACCAAGGTTAAATGTGTAGGCGTATGCCAACTTAAAGGTTGAATTAAACTTAATATTAAATAAGAAACTTAAATTATTTGATGTATTGTATGAAACACCACCACCATAATTATCTAGGTAATTCATTACAAATGTGGCTTCTAAGTTCATAGGGGTTGCCATTGCATGGGAAAATAAAAATGAAGGATAAAATGTCCATTTGCTTGCAAACTCTCTTCTAATTCCACCCATAATATTGTAATTTAAACTTCTTAAAAAACCTGTTGTATCTGAGGTGGTTCCGTTTACATCTTGACCGTTTAGGTTATTTAGTAAGGCTTGAGATGAAACCCCTAAAAACGCATATTTTGAATCATAGAATGCTCCAAAGGCAAAGTTTGGCCTTACGGTATTTTCATTGGTAGCAAAAGTTGGGTCCATTTGATCAGCCTCGCCTGTAACGTCGGCAAAGTTGCCTTGCAACAAATTAATTGAAGGAGAAATAGCAAATGAAATATCTGAGTACCTGTCAAATTTTGCCCTGTAGGCATAGGTACCGCTAATTTGTATGTTTTGTCTCACACCTATTTGATCCATCATTACACTAGCTCCCAAGAAGTTATTGGAGGCTCTAAATGGTGTGTGGATATTAACCAAAGAAGTAACAGGAGCTCCGCTAAAACCAACCCATTGGTTCCTATAAACCATTGCAGCATTTATATCAGAGCTGGCTGTAATTGTTGCGGGGTTAATAAATGCCCTGTACTGCGAGAATTGAACCAAGCTATATTGATCTTGCGACTTCACTGAAGAAAATATCAGTAAGCTAAATCCCAAAAAGATGATATGTTTTAATCTATAGCTCAATCTCGTTTTAATTCAATAGTTCCGGTTAAAGGTTCATCTCCGGCGTTGGCATCTAATTTAAGGATATAAAAATAGGTTCCTTCGGGTAATTGCTTACCTCCTAAGCTTAATCTACCTCCTGATGCGCCTGCCCAATCATTTTGATAGTTTGTGGTTTGGAAAACTATATCACCTAATCTGTTTAGTATAGTAAGTTCAGAGTTAGGATATCTACTTAATCCGGGTTCAAACCCTGGAATAACCCAATAATCATTTATACCATCACCATTTGGAGAAAAACCATCAGAAATGTATGAAGAAGGGTCTCCGATTACCTGAATTTTTACTTCAGTTGTATCACATGATTCAGGACAAAGTATATCACAAATTCGATATTCTAAAGAATCTGTCCTTCTAAATCCAACATCAGGGCTGTAGGTTATTTCATCTAAATTGACTTCATCCAAAGTTCCTCGAGTTGGTTGAGTGAGAATTTCGTAAGTATTAAAATTACCTGAGTCGTTCAATAAAATATTTATAGTAATTGGTGTACCAAAATCTGTTAGCGTGTCTTCAGGGTTGGCTTTAATAAAGAAGCTATTATTTACTTCCTGAATAATAGAAGCTGTATCGCTACAACCCAAACCATCAGTTACGGTAACACTAAACTTATCATTAAATAGTGGTAATAATCTTATGGTTGCAGATGTGTCACCTGTATTCCAAATGTAGTCTTCACCTCCTGTTGCTAAAATTGAAACAGAATCTCCTTGGCAAGGAAAAATATCAGATTGATCGAAGGTAATTACCGGTAAAGAGTTCACAATTATGGTAGTAGTAGTGGTATTTGAACATCCATTTGTATCGGTATAATGATAAATAATGTTGTGTCCACCAACCCAAGCTACATAAGGATCGAAAACGCCGTTTGCAGTATCAACAACCCCCTTGCCGGTAAAATATCCCGGAGGTGATGTAAGGTTTACAGAATCTTTTAAAATTATGGTGTCTGAGTTGATACATAATAATGGTACCAAGTTTTTAAAGTTTACCACAGGCAGGTCGTTAACAATAAGTACCCCTGTTGTATCCTCAGAACATCCATTTGCATCGGTGTAGGTATAGGTAATATTATAATTATTGGCAATAACAATGGTTGGATCAAAAACAGAATCGTTAAGCATACCTTGGTTAGAAGTATAAACTCCCCCTGCAGGAGTACCTTGGTTTAAGGTATCTGGGTTTCCATCAATACATAATTTAGGTAGAGCACTTAATGTAACATTTGGTGGTGCATTAATAAAAATTGAATTAGTGTCGCTGCCTGAACAACCGTTTAGATCAGTGAAGTAATACTCAAAGTCATTGCTTCCTAGATTTAAGCTATCAGGTAAAATTGAGCCAAAAACGGTATCTCCTTGATAGATGTAAGTTCCACCGGCAGGGGTGCCAATATTTAAGTTTACAGGGAAACCATTTTTACATGCAGCGCCAAAACTTGGTAAGGTAACTATTGGTAAGGTATCTACAGTAATTGCTTGGTCGGCACTATCAGTACAACCAAATATGTTCTCTAAAGTAAACCTTATATTATCTGTGCTGGTTTGGTTTCCTTGGAAGGTGCCTGTTAAAGAATCAATGGTATTGGCTGTGGTAGTGGTAATTTTGAAGTAAAAATTAATTCCACCACTTGTATTTGCAGTAACTGTATCAGTTTCTCCTAAGCAAATTGGAGGTACTGTATTAAATGAAATTGATGGGCTAGGGTTAATAGTCATTAAATCAGCAACAGAATCAATACATCCTATATCGTCAATTACTACATAATAAATATCATATACACCTAAAGAAATGCTTGATGGAACAAGTGTTGAGCCTTGAACAACTCCCGGTCCGGAATAGTAAGCATTCACCAAATTTGTAGAAGAGGAATTTCCACCTTGAAGCACAAGAGAGTCTGCGTTAAAACAAACGCTATCTACCAATAGCGAAAGTTGAACATTTGGCAGCCCAAAAACTTCTAAAGTATCTGATACTGTATTTACGCAACCGGTGTTAGGGTCTGTATAGGTGTAATAAACAGTGTCAACTCCCGGAGCCACATTTGCCCTATTAAAGTTGTTGAAAGAAACATTTTTACCAGAGTAAACACCTCCAAAAGGAGTACCTGTGTTTAGTGGCACATTCAAATTATTTGAAGTAAAGCAAAGGGTATCGCTATTAATCGGGATTGTAAAGGAAATTGTAGGCAAGGCATTTACAATAGTTGAAATGGAAGTAGAATCTGTACAACCTTGGCTGTTGGTGTAGATGTATTTTGTTTGAATGTTATTTCCCACACCTGAAGAATCGGGAACGAAGAACCAATTGTTTTGAGTTGAATCTATTCCGATTCCTTTAAAATAACCGCCTTGAGGTGAGTATTGGGTAATTTGGAATGCCGTGTCTGAAATACAAAAATCAGGTAGATTACTAAAGTTGAGGTTAGGTTTTAAGTTTAGTATTCCTAAAGTATTATTTTGATTGCTGCATCCTGTGGCTGATTCAGTAAAGGAGTAAAAAATCAAGTTTGATGCACCCGGAGTAGCTGAATCAGGATTAAAATAAAAGATGGAGGATAAGGTATCAAAGGAAACTGCTGAACCTGTGAATGTTCCCCCAAAAGGAAGACCGAAGGTATCTAAAACTAAGGAGTCTCCGTCTTCACAAACACCTGGTAAAGTTAAAATTGAAACCTTGGGTAAGGTATCTACCCTGATGGTATCAAAAAGGGAATCAACGCAACCTTCTAAACTCGTGAAGGTATAGGTGATTTTGAAGTTTCCGGAATCTGCTGTAGAAGGATAGAAGAAATAATTCTGGTTGATTTGGTTTACAGTAATTCCTGAATAAACACCTGTTCCTAAAGTATCAGCGCTACCGCCATCAAGCAACAAGTTAGAAACATCTTCACAAGCTTGGTTTGTAACTAAATTAAAATTAGCATTTGGCTTGGGGTTAACAACCACATTAAATAAGGAAGAGTCTGAACATGCTTTTAAGGTTGTAGTATCTTCAAAAACATACCTTAAACTATAAACACCTGCTGAATCTGCTTTGAATAAGGAATCGTTTACAAAATCACCTTTAAAAAGACCTCCTAATGGAGTAGGGGTAATAACATTAAAAAGATCTAAAGTATCATAATCACATATTGGGCTTGGATTAGTTAAACTAATAACCGGTGGTGCCACGATGATAATAGATGAAGTATCTCTATTTGTACAACCAACAGAATCAACCGCATAAACTATGTTAAAGGTATCCGCAGTTACATTAAGTGGAATGAAATTATCACCTGAAACGCCTACACCGCTAAAACTGTAGGAACTATCAGTGTTATTTACAAATAAAGAGAGGTTGAGAGTGTCATCATTTCCACAAAGATTCGGTAAATTGGCAAAGGTTGCATTCGGCAAAGCTTTCACCTCTATTGGGGCTTTTAAAGAGTCAAAGCAACCATCAGATGTAACAACATAAAACAATGAATCAATACTGGCACCCTGATCCAAAGGATTTAGTTGGTTATTTGAAATATTGGAGTTATGAAATTCTCCCCCTATAGGTAAACCACCCGAAAGTACGGTAACAGTATCATTCAAGCAAATTGATGAAATATTTACACTTAACACACTAGGTGGCTGCTTTATATAAATATTGGCAGTAGCAGAATCTGAACAACCATTTAAGGAGTCATAAATATAAGTTACTGGAATAGTGTCAAATACGCCAAAGTTTGCATTAAAAGCAGAATCGTTAACAACGCCTTGTCCTTTAAAGAATCCACCAAGCGGTAATCCTCCTGAAAGGCTAAAAGTTGGTTCGTTGGCGCAGATAGAATCAATTCCGGCTGCTATCACATCGAAAGAAACAATTGGAGCAACCCTTACTTCAAGAGGTACACTGATGCTGTTAAAACAACCGTTAGAATCAGTATAGCTATAAGTTAACGAATCTTGAATGCCGCCAATTATTTGACTAATTAATAACGTGTCGCCTGAAATTGGCAACCCTGAGGTTAAAACTCCTCCGAAAGGACCGTAATTTGTTGAATCAATAAAGAAGTCGGCTTCATTTTCACAGAAAGGTCCAATACTATCTAAGGT
>JAAZVO010000056.1 GCA_018623405.1 Crocinitomicaceae bacterium | reverse complement strand
TTCAACGTCACATCTAACCTTTAAAATATCTCCAGCTTGCAATTCCATATCACCAGGGGGTAAGGTAAAAACTGCTTTTTCTCTCCTAATCTCAATAATGTCCATTTCTAACTCCTTTACAATTACGGAGTCCATAATTCTTTTACCAACAAACTCAGCACCTTCTAATAATTCAATCTCGGTTAGGTAATTTCTCATTCCAAACAGAGATGAAAGCTCGCCTGGTTTATTTTTTTTTGGTAAAAGCTTATTCCCAAAAAGCCACATGTAAAGCAACCCTGCCAATAGTAGTATTACTCCAATAGGAGTTGTAGTAAACATTCCGAAAGGAGCTAAACCTTCTTTTTCTGCAATTCCGCTTACCAAGATAGTTGTTGATGTTCCAATTAAGGTACAAACACCTCCAAATATTGAGGCATAAGAAAGGGGAATTAACATTTTAGAAGAGCTCTGCCCAGAGGCATGAGCAATTTGCATAACAACAGGAATAAAAACAGCTACTACAGGAGTGTTATTTACAAAAGCAGAAACTACTGCTATCATAGCCATCATAAATAACATACCTAATGAAAAAGACTTTCTGAATGTTTTAGCTAACCTAAAAGCAAGTACTTGAAAAGCACCTGTTTTAAGCAGAGCATGACTCAACACAAACATAAAGGCAACAGTAATAGTTGCGGGATTACTAAAGCCCTCTACCCCTTCTTGTGGAGAAATTACCCCAAAGAAAATCAAGGCCAACATAATTATTACGGCAACAAGATCTATGGTAAATGCTTCGGTGGCAAAAAGAATTACTGCCACAAAAATTACCCCTAGTGTTATTAACTGCGGGTTTGTCATTTGGCGGTAAAATTAAAGTAAAGGCACAAACCTGTGTTTAGTATGTCTTTATTTTTACGGCATGAATAAATTCATCCTGTTTTCGCTATTTGTTATTTCGTCTTTTTGTGCCTTGGCTCAAAAGGGTTGGCAATACGACAAGTTTCAAGGGTTTTCTTTAAAAGATACTTCATATTTTGAAACGCAAAGACTTTCAAATATTTCCATTTTTTCTGAAGGAGAACTTCTTGGCTTTGCTTCTTTCAATAATAATTTCCTTTTGGATGGTATTTTCTCTAGAGACACTTTGTGGCAGTTTAAATATGACAGTATAGGAAGAACTGTTTTAGCCGTTTCACAACTAGGTAAATGGGGAAATTCTCCCCCAAACACCAATGGCGATAGTATAATAATAAAGTATTTTGAAGACAGTACCATAACCACTACAAAAACATATTTTTTCGGAAAAAGCCTTAAAATCCATAATGATTCGCTCAATAAGAAATACCATAAGGCCGAATATGTTGACGTAGAAACAAGAGAGGTAGATGAACCTCTTCCTAAAAAGTTGAAAACAAAATATGAAGACAATTTATGTTATATCGTAAAAACACATTTACTTATTACTTTCAAGTCATACAAAAGAGATACTAAACAAAAAATAAAATACCCTTTAAAACGAGGGTATTTTGAGAAACCAGAGTATTTAATTGCAAACTATGCTGAACTTATTGAGTCCCAAAACATAAATAGGCTTTACCACCAAAAAGTGTGTTTTGATAATTCCGGAAGAATTAAAAAATTCATTTTTACAGACAATCCTCAACAGGTTTATACAGTAAAATATAGCAGTCCATTTTCTGAATGAACATTTTGCTTTTAATAAATGATTGTTTTTCAAACTTATAACATTTGATTTAAGGTGTTTATATGGATAACCCTTAACCTTTGAAGAACCTTCTCATAATTTTTACAAGCTTAATACTAGCTAGTTTTTTTTAAGGATGCTCCGGAATTAACTACTATAAATTAAGTAAAAATGTAGAGGTACATACTCTATATTCATCATTATCTAACGTACATATTATAAGATACGGCGATGCTTTTTTTATGGTTGATGCAGGGGTGCCGGGAGAAGAAAGCATCATTGAAAACCAAATAAATGCTTTAGGGTTTGCACCCGAAAATTGTAAGTTTATTATGCTTACCTATGGCCATACAGACCATGCGGGAACAGCTTCTTACTTTCAAAACACTTATAATACTCCTATTATCTGTGGAATAGGTGATACCACGCTTGTTTTTAATGGAAAAAACGACAGTTTGTGTGCAGCAGGTATGTTAGGAAGTTTGTTTAAATTTTTTATTCCTAAGGAATACCCACCTTGTAAACCTGATATTATAGTAGAAGAGCAAATTAGCCTTAATAAATATGGAACTCCCGGAAAAATTATTCCATTCGAAGGGCATACGGAAGGAAGTTTATTATTACAAATAGGTAATGTAGCTTTTGTGGGTGATATGATAAGAGGAAAGGCGATGGCAAGGCAAACCCCATCTTTACACTTTTACCAGTGCGATTTAGAAAAAAATAAAAGTAATATTGAAAATGCACTGTCTTTAAACGCCGATGTTTGGTTTACAGGTCATTTTGGTCCATTAAAAAAACAAAGAATTATTCAATGGCTAAACTCAGATCCTTACAAGATTGAAGAGGAAAAAAATTAGCTTCTTCTAAAGAGTTTGCGATGACCTAGCCCTCTTTCTTTTATTAAGTCTGCAATAGGTCTTTTTTCAAATTTACTTTCTAACCAAGAAATAATATCAAAATAATAAAATGGCCTTTGCTCAAATGGTTCATTAGAAATCTTTATCATGTTTTTGTATAGTTTTTCAAACGCTTTGCGCGTTTCGTATCTATCCATTCTAAAAGTTTTTTTCAAAAATCTAAAAATCTCACACTGAAACTTATTTAAATCTTTAATGCTGCCTATAAAGTGGTATGTTGAGCGAATACTGTAAGCCAATTGTTTTTCATTTTTTAATTCAAAGTGGCAAACTGTAGCTAATATCCTCGAAAAAGCATTAATGTCTTGTCTTAATGTGGTATGTTGTTCAAATAATATTTTGTTGAGGTAAACCAATGCCTTCTTATAATGCTCAGCTCCAAAATAAACTGAAGCAATTTTGTAATACACAGAGTTTATAAATCTTGGTTCCAAAAAAGGTTTTAAGTTTTCTATTGATTGTAATATTTGAGGTATTTTTTCAAAACCTTCTCTAAATGTTCCTTCCATAAAATGGAGGTTTAAAGAATGGGTAATTTCATATTTCTTGAGCATTACCATTAAGTTGGTATTTAAAATACCTGAGCTTTTTAAACTTAGTTTTTGCAGCTTTTCTCTTTCGTTTTTAAAGCGTTTAATATCATTTAACCTGTATAACGAGTTTAATAATGAGTTTAAACCTTTAAAATATTGTACCTGAAAAGAGTTTTCAAGGTTAGATTCTTCTAAAAGTTGTACCCAGCTTTTTGCATACTTAAAACACATTAAAAAGTTTTGAATATTGTAGTAATACCAAAAGTGGGCTTGATGGAAATATATCTTTTGAGCAATATTTAATTTATAATAAACAAAGTGTTGAATTTGATTTTTGAAGTTTTTTTCAAGTTCAAAAAACTCATTTCTATTCTTAACATAGCCTTTTTCTTGGTAAATTCCATAAAATGTAAGTGCCACACCAGATAGTTGATTTAACACTTCCACAACTTTTAATTGCTCGTTACTTTTTTTTGTAAGTTCTATGGCAATATTGCTGGGTCTTCCGGTAACAAAATGTAGCTCAATGTTTTTTTCTAGATTAACTATTTCAAGTAATAAAAGATGCCGTTGATGTGTTAATGCCTTTTGTTTGGCTTTATTTAGCATCCATAAACTTTGCTCATATAATCCCTTATTAAAAAGGGTTTGTGAAGCATCAATTTGTTCTCTTATTTGAAGGTCAATATCTTTTTCCCCTTCTTTTTTTTCTAAAACTTGTAGAAGTTTAGAAAACAGCCTCCGTTTTAAGTTTGATAATTGGGATTTTTTAATGTCTTTATGGGTAGTTAGAAAAACCTTTTCATCAAAGCTTTTTTCTTTATCAATATACCTGTATAGAAGTACAAATTGTAGGTGGTCTTTCTCCTTATTTCCATTTAAAAAAAGCGCAAACCTTTTCTTTTCTGCCTTATTTAAGGATAAAATTACTTCAATTAAATGTTTGGTAAGTCCTTTATTGGGTGTAATCAAAATTTATTTAACTAATTGATTATTAAATACAAATAAATAATTTTTAATTTTATTGAGTGTAATAAAAACTAATAATTAGTTAAAGTAGTAAATACTACAAGCTACATTTGATTTGAAAATTAGATTTCCGCTATCAGCATGTGGGTGGTTCGGGAATCAGGAAATAAAAAATTTATTTGTTCATCTCCTTGGGATTGCGTCTTTTTACCTTAGTTGAACGTTTTATTTTTTCCTGGTTACCCGAACTTTTTTTATTTACAGGCTATCTTATCAACACGCCGCTGATGCCTTCCTCCCTCGAAATTATTATTTAAGTAAGCCTCTACAATCTTTAATGCTATTTCTTCTGAAATAAAGCGGGCAGGTAAACTCAAAATATTTGCATCGTTGTGTTGCCTGGCTAAAGCAGCTAACTCCTCATTCCAACAAAGGGCAGCACGCACTTTTTGATGTTTATTTAACGCCATAGAAATTCCATTTCCGCTTCCACACATTGAAATACCTAAATCTACCTTATTTTCAGAAACAGCTTCTGCTAAAGGGTGAGCATAATCAGGATAATCGGTACTTTCTTCACTATAGGTACCAAAGTCTTCTATTTCAATATTTTGTGATTGTAAGAAGGTTTTAATTTTTTCTTTTAATTGATACCCGGCATGGTCGCTACCTAATCCTATTTTCATTGAATAATTTTTAACAAAGTAACCAAAAACCTATTCATAAGATATTCATAAGTGCTTAAAACTTTTTCTAGGTTTTTTCAACTAAACGTCTATTAAGAATCAAAATTTAAATACAAAGTCATTTTTAATGATTTTATGAGTAAAAAATTGACACTTCCTTCACAATTAACATCTGTTATTTTGAAGATATTTATCAAAATTTAAAATAACTAACACAATTTTTCGATTGTTAATAGACAGCTCATTTTGCTCATTTAAAACCAATTGACAAAAACTTGATTGTTAATTTAGTGTTACTTAAATGGAAATACCTTAATTACAAAAGTTGATATCTACTTTTACTTAACATGACTAACAGTATATTATCATTATTATATTTTTTTAAAACATTATTATTTTATTCTATTTATAAGCAATTTGGTGTTTTAGTTTTAATTGCCTTCCCTTTTTTAATCTTTGCTCAACCTGAAATTAACCCAAATGGATTTAACCAATTTTTTTATGAAGATGGAACCGTTTCTAGCGAAGGATATTTTAAAAATGGTAAACCTGATGGATATTGGAAAACTTTTTTTACTTCCGGCGAACTAAAATCTGAAGGTTTTAGAAAAAACACTTTGCTAGATAGCATTTGGAATTTTTATAGTGAAGAAGGAATTCTTTTAAAACAAATTAATTACGAAAAAGATAAGTTTGAAGGAACCACCAAAATATTTAATAAAGAGGGTTTTTTAGTTAAAGAAGAAAATTATCACCTTGGTAAAAAAGAAGGGTATACATTTACATTCTACAAGAACGGAAGTTTAAAATCTAAAACACCCTACCTGGAAGGTAAAAAGGAGGGTTATGCTTTTGAGTATGATAAAGATGGAAAAGTAGTAAGGGTTTCTAGGTACGAAAAAGATTTTATTAGATCAACTGAGGTAATAAATCAAAAAGATAAAAAAGGATTAAAACAAGGCTTGTGGAAAGAGTTTTTTGAAGATTATGATCAAGTAAAGTGGGAAGGAACCTATTTAAACGATTTAAAGAATGGATATTTTAGAGAATATTCAAAATCTGGAGTACTATTATCTACCACTAAATTTCAGCTCGGAGAAGTAGTTGAAAATGCAGAAGAATTAGAAAATTTAGAAGTTATTGCTACTTACCATTCTAATGGTCAAATTGCATCAGTAGCAAGTTACCGAGATGGAGTTTTAGAAGGAGTTTCAAAATATTATGACGAAGTTGGAACAATAACTCAGTCTAAAATTTATAGAAATGGAAAATTACTCGGCGAAGGTATAGTTGATGAAAAAGGCATTAAACAAGGGTTTTGGAAGGAGTACTTTCTTGCTTCAGGAAAAGTAAGAGCAGAAGGTGAATATAAAGACGGTGCTAGATTCGGACCATGGACATTTTATTATGAAACCGGAGAAATAGAACAAAAGGGAAAATACGTTGAAGGTGGCTTGGTAAATGGAAATTGGAAATGGTATTATAAATCAGGTAAGATTTTAAGAGAAGAAGATTTTAGGAGAGGAAGAGAAGACGGGTTTTTATATGAATATGATGTAAAAGGTAACTTAATAACCGAAGGTCAATTTATTGGTGGATACGAAGAGGGAATTTGGAAAAAAAGTTACGGAGATTATAGAGAAGAAGGCGAATATATTGGAGGATTGAAGCAAGGAATTTGGAAACACCATTATATACCGGCTGATATTTTAGCTTTTGAAGGTGAATATGTAAATGGTATGCCCGAAGGTAAACACACTTACTACTATGAAGATGGAAGAAGAAAACTTCAAGGAAAATATGTAGGCGGCCAAAAAGAAAAGATTTGGACACGCTACAACCCCGATGGAAGTGTAATGCTAAAAATATTTTACGAAGATGGAAAAGAGAAAAAGCTTGATGGCGTAACCATCAAGCCAAAAAGCGAGTAGGTTAAACCACGCTCATTTTCATCATATTACTCATTCCTTTACTAGCAATTGGCATACTAGCAATATTTACTATTAAATCACCTTCTTGTACGCAACCTTTTTGCTTTAAGATAAATCTAATATCATCCATGGTGTGGTCTGTACTTACAAACTTGTCGTAAAAAATACCTCTTACTCCCCATGCTAACGATAAAGTATCTAAAATAGCTCGGTTTGCGGTAAATACATAAATGTCGCTTTTTGGTCTGTAAGAAGATAACTTATATCCCGTATAGCCTGAAAAAGACATGGTAACAATAGCTTTTACATCTCCTTTTTGAGCCATTTTTGTGGCACTTTCACAAATAATATCAGAAATAAACCTATCAGGATCCGGATCGCTGCTAATTTTCTTGTAATAAATTTTATCGTTAGTTTCTATCTTGGTTATAATCTTATATATGGCTTTTATTACCTCCAAAGGAAATTTACCTACAGATGTTTCGCCACTTAACATTACTGCATCAGCTCCATCTAAAACAGCATTTGCAACGTCATTAACTTCTGCCCTAGTCGGAGAAATACTGGTAATCATACTTTCCATCATTTGGGTAGCAATAATTACAGGTTTAGATTTTTTCTGACAAATTCTTACAATTTTCTTTTGCCAAAGTGGTACATCCTGCATAGGAATTTCAACTCCTAAATCACCTCTAGCTACCATACAGCCATCAGAGGCTAATAATATTTCATCAATATTATCAAGCGCTTCAGGTTTTTCAATTTTTGCAATTATTTGCGATGGACTACCTGATTTATTTATTTTTTCTCTTAATTCTTTAATGTCATCAACAGACCTAACAAAAGAAAGCGCAATCCACGAAACTTCATTTTTTAGAGCAAATTCAAGGTCTTGTTCGTCTTTTTCTGTAATACAAGGCATTGAAATTTTTGTATTTGGGAGGTTAACCCCTTTTTTAGATGATAACATTCCACCATGTAAAACCACAGCTTTCACGGTATCAACATCATTTGTTTCAACAACTTCTAACATTAGTTTTCCGTCGTCAATAAGCAGATTTTCTCCTGCTTCAACATCTCTCGGAAATTGAGGATAAGTAATGTAAACTCTCTCTTTGTTTCCAATACATTTATTTGTGGTTATGGTAATAATATCACCATCTTTAATTTCAAAACCACCATTTTCAATTTCTCCAAGCCTAATTTTCGGACCTTGTAAATCTGCCAAAATACCGGTATTAGAGCCTAGTTCTTTATTAATTTCTCTAACCGTATCAATAACTTGTTGGTGTTGCTCATACGAGCCATGAGAAAAGTTTACTCTACAAACATTTACACCTGCTTGTATCATGGTTTTTAGTACGCTTTTATCTGCAGAGGCAGGCCCTATAGTAGCTACTATTTTAGTTTTATTTTCTAATCGGTGCATAATTGGTATGGGTTATTCAAATATTAAATTCGATTTATTTTTTATGGTTTCATAATCAATTGAAAACGCTGTTAGTATTCCATTGATATTTTTTATTTCACTATGAAAGTTCAATGTATGATCAATATCTTCCTCAATATTTTCTACAATGAACAAATAATCGGCTTGTTTGTGTTCGGGTATTAAAAAACCTTGTTCTCCACGGTTGGCAACTAAGTAAAAGTTTAATTCTTGATGGTTATTAGAATATTTATAAAATGAAAAATACTTAGGTTCACTATTATTTTTTAAGGTAACCTCATGGTCGTTTTTCTTTACCAAATTTAACCTTAATGTTTTGTTTAAAAAGTGGCATAACCTGTAGTCTTTGTAATGACAAGATATTCCAATTATGGTGTAATCGTAATCAAGATCAAATACTAAAGTTTGCTTTTTCATTTAGATGCAAATCTAATTTTTTTACTAAGTGTAAATATTACACTTATTTTAATTAATACAGTTTAGAGAAATTTTACTTGTTTTTTCAGCCGCTTTTTGTTCCGCTTTTTTCTTTGATCTTCCTATACCCGACTCAAATTTTTCATTATCCAAATAAACAGTGGCTTTGTATTTAGGGGTTTCATTTTCTTTTGATATTTCAATAACCTCGTACCTTAAGTGTTTTTTAGCTTTTTGCGACCATTCTAACAAAAAGCTTTTAAAATTTACTTTTTTAGTTTCTAGGTTTTCTATATCTACATGTTGTTTAATTATTCCTTCAACAATAAAATCTTTAGTTTTTTTATATCCTAAATCTAAATATAAAGCCCCTACAATTGCTTCAAATGCATTTCCTAATATACTCGAATGCTTGATAGCAATATTTTCTCTTATCTCTATTAAATCGTGAAGATTAATTTTTTTACCAATTTGGTTTAGATTATCTCTACTCACAATTTTAGAACGCATTTGGGTAAGGGTACCCTCATGAGCATTTTTAAATACCTCAAAAAGAAATTCTGAAGTAATGGTATTTAAAATTGCATCACCAAGAAATTCTAATCTTTCGTTGTGTAATTCATCGTTAATTGACTTATGCGTTAATGCTAAACGATAAATAGAAAGATTTTTAGGTTTATGTCCGGTAAGAGAAAAAATTTGTCTAGAGAAGTCTTTATCAGACTTCGAACGAGGAGAGAAAAACGGAAGGTTTAAATTAAGCGCTATATTTTTTAAATATTATAGAAGCATTATGACCACCAAAACCAAAAGTATTACTTAAGGCAGCCCTTACTTCACGTTTTTGAGCTTTATTAAAAGTGAAATTGAGTTTTTCATCAATCTCCGGGTCTGGGTTTTTATGATTAATTGTTGGAGGAACAATATCTTCTTTTACAGCCATTAAAGATGCAATTGCTTCTATAGCTCCTGCTGCACCTAATAAATGGCCTGTCATAGATTTTGTTGAGCTTATATTAAGATTATAAGCATGGTCTCCAAAAACTCTTTTAATAGCAATAGATTCTGCAATATCTCCTAACGGGGTAGAGGTACCGTGAACGTTTACATAGTCAATATCTTCAGCAGATAAACCGCCATCTTCTAAAGCGTTTTTCATTACGTTAAATGCTCCTAAACCTTCAGGATGAGGGGCAGTTAAATGGTGAGCATCAGCAGAAAGACCACCTCCGGCAAATTCACCATAAATGGTTGCACCCCTTTTTAAAGCATGCTCTAGGTCTTCTAGAACTAAGCATCCTGCACCTTCTCCTAATACAAAACCATCTCTAGTAGAATCAAAAGGTCTTGAAGCAGTTTCTGGCTCATCATTTCTTGTTGAAAGCGCATGCATTGCATTAAAGCCGCCTAAACCACTTTCACAAACAGAAGCTTCAGCACCACCGGTTATTATTACATCTGCCTTACCCAATTGAATGTAATTAACAGAATCTATAATTGCATGAGTTGCAGAGGCACAAGCAGAAACTGTACAAAAGTTAGGACCTCTAAAACCATGTTTAATTGAAATATTGCCCGCAGCAATATCAGCAATCATTTTTGGAATAAAGAAAGGATTGTATCTAGGTACACCGTTTCCATTAACGTAATTTCTTACTTCTTCTTGAAAAGTTGTAATACCGCCAATTCCTGAACCAAATATTACTCCAATTCTATCAGGATTAAATTCAAAATCTTTTAACTTACTATCATTAATAGCTTCATCAGAAACTACCATAGCAAATTGAGCAAAACGATCCATCTTGCGTACTTCTTTTCTATCGAAATAGGCAGATGGATCGAAATTTTTTACTTCACAGGCAAATTGTGTTTTAAAAAGGGATGCATCAAATAGAGATATAGGTGCAGCTCCGCTAACACCATTTGTTAATCCGTTCCAATACTCCTTAAGGCTATTGCCTATAGGAGTTAATGCACCAATTCCTGTAACTACAACGTGCCTTCTACTCATATAAAAGATTTAGAGAGAATTACTTTGTGTTCTCTTCGATATATTTTACTGCTTCCCCAACTGTAGCAATATTTTCAGCTTGGTCATCAGGAATAGCAATGTTGAATTCTTTTTCAAATTCCATGATCAATTCTACAGTATCTAATGAGTCTGCACCAAGATCATTTGTGAAGCTTGATTCAATTTTTACTTCGCTAGCGTCTACTCCTAGCTTGTCAACAATGATTGAAATTACTTTGTCTTTTACGTCTGACATTGTTTTAAAGTTTAAGTTTAAAATGGAGTGCAAAGAAAACTATTTACACCAAAATATTCAATAAGTCTAAAAAAAATGAATTTAGAGGATAAATATACACTTTAAAATGCAGCTGAAAACTGTTTTAAAAATCTCACATCATTTTCAAATATCATTCTAATATCAGGAATATTAAAACGTTGCATAGCAAGTCTTTCAACTCCAATACCAAAGGCAAAACCTGAGTATTCTTTTGAGTCTATTCCACAATTTTCCAAAACATTTGGGTCTATCATTCCGCAGCCTAAAACTTCTAACCAACCTGTACCTTTTGTAATTCTATAGTCAGTTTCTGTTTCTAATCCCCAATAAACATCCATTTCAGCACTAGGCTCTGTAAAAGGGAAGTATGAAGGTCTTAACCTAATTTTAGCTTTTCCAAAAAACTCTTTGGCAAAGTATTGTAAGGTTTGCTTTAAATCTGCGAACGATACATTTTTATCAATATAAAAACCTTCTACTTGGTGAAAAATACAATGCGATCGCGCAGATATAGCTTCGTTTCTAAAAACTCTACCTGGAGCAATTACCCTTAAGGGTGGTTTTTCATTTTCCATTACCCTAATTTGAACTGAAGATGTATGAGTTCTTAGGGCGTATTTATCTTTTGAGGAAATAAAAAAAGTATCCTGCATATCTCTAGCCGGATGCTCTTCAGGAAAGTTTAATGCAGAAAAGTTATGCCAATCATCTTCAATTTCGGGTCCTTCTTTCACCACAAATCCAATACGTGAAAAAATGTCACACATTTCATTAATTACTAATGAAACAGGATGTTGTGCACCAAACTCAAAAGGAAAACCCGGTTTAGTATAGTCTTCACATTCATTTTCGTTTGTAGAGGTTGAATTAAGATGTTCAACTAGCTCATCGTATTTTGATTGAGCAAAATTTTTGAAGGTGTTTAACTTTTGACCGACTTCTCTTTTTTGTTCTTTAGGAATATTTTTAAAATCTTCGAACAGCGCTTTAATAAGACCTTTTGATCCTAAAAATTTTATTCTAAACTGTTCGAGTTCTTCTTTGCTTTTTGTGGAAAAGCCTTTTATTTCTTCCTCAAATTCTTTGAGTTTATCAAGCATAGCTTTTTTCTTTGGTTGGCGAAATTAGTAGTTACTTTTTTACCACCTTCATTTTCTCTATTACAACATCTTTAAAGGGCCTATTTCTATTATCTGTTTTTACTGCTGCAATAGCATCAATTACTTCTAGGCCCTCTACAATTTCTCCAAAAACGGTATAATCACCATCTAAATGTGGTGCACCTCCTATTGTTGTGTAGCTATTTATCATTTTTTCTGTAAAAAAATAATTAGGTGTTTTGGCTACAATTTCATCTAACATTGGGGTAACCTCATCAACAAATACTTTGTAAGCCTCCATATCTCTAGCTTGTTGAATTTTTTTGAAACGCATTTTATACTCAATATTGGCAGTATCTGTTAAGAATTGGGAAAATGCTTTTTGCCTTAACTGCATATTTTTTTGC
>JAAZVO010000287.1 GCA_018623405.1 Crocinitomicaceae bacterium | reverse complement strand
ATTTACAGTCATTTTGCCAAAGCAGATCATTTTCAATTGGGAATAGGATATAAAATCAAATGAAAAATGTAATTGTTATACTATTTGTGTTCCCCTTCCTCTTTGTGATAGGTTGCAAAAAAGAAGGCTCTGGCTCTTGCTTTAAAGGAGCAAAAGAAAATGGAGCAATAACAATGGATTTTCATAACTTTAATTCCATTGCACTTTATGATGATATTAATTTAGAGGTACAATTCGGCAACAATTACGAAGTGGAATTAACAGGCCCTAAAAACCTTCTTGAGTACTGCATTATTGAGTTAAAGGGACAAACCTTAATTGCTGAAAACTTTACAAAATGTTATGTTACCAAAGGTTACGATTTTAGCTTTAAACTTAGGGTAACTATACCAAAGTTAGATTCTATTTATACAGATGGCTACGGCAATATTAATTTTTTAGATACCCTAAATCAACAAACTTTTAAGCTCGAAAATTTTGGAACAGCGGGAGTTTATAACTTGCTACTAAATACTTCGAATGTTAAAATTGCCCACCACTTAGGGAGTGCAGATATTATGATTATTGGCAACTCGAATACAGGTGAGTTTTTCTTAGGTAGCAATGGAAGAATTGATGCATCTAACCTTTATGCTAAACAGGCTTTTGTTAATCATGATGGAGACGGAAATGTATATACATACGCATCAGATTATCTTTCTTACAGTCTAACCTCCTATGGCGATTTATATACCTACGGAAACCCCAAAATAATTGAAGGAACCCGCAAGGGAAAAGGAAACTTTTTCGAACCTTAATCGTTAAATTTGCAACATGAATTTAACAGTTGTTCTAATTTCAATTTTGTTTATGGCTTTAGCCTTTGGAGGAATTGCCATAAAAATCATTTTCAAGAAAAACGGAGATTTTGCAGGCACTTGCGCAAGTAACAATCCTGTTTTAAATGAGGAAGGCAAAGCCTGCTCAGTTTGTGGAGCTCTTCCTGATGAAAAATGCCAAAAGGATTAATTCACTTCTTCTAACTGCCAACTTTTTTCATTTGACCGGTAGGTAACGAATTTTCCATCTTCATCGAAGATTAAATAAGTATTTAACCCTGAAACTTTTTCGGGTAAACTTTTTACCCAATCTAGGCCATTTACCATACAAGCAGTTGCCAATCCATCTGCCATCCAACAGGTTTCGGCCAAAATAGTAGTGCTAAGTAAGTTGTGTGTTACAGGGTATCCACTTTTGGGATCTATAGTGTGAGGATATTTCTTCCCATTTTTAATGTAAAACTTTCTGTAATTTCCTGATGTTGCCAAGGCACCTTCACCAATTGTAATTACTGCTTTAAGTTTTCTTTCTGTTTGGTTTTCATTAGGTTCATCTACCCCTAACCTCCACAAATTATTTTGAACATTCTTGCCTTTAACTTTCATTTCACCTCCTATTTCAACCATGTAATTCTTACAGCCCATTTGTGTTAGAAATTCGGCAACAAGATCAACACTAAAACCTTGTGCAATTGCATTAAAGTTTAATTGAAACTCTGGAAATGCTTTTTTTAGAAATAAATCTCCCTTAAAGGATAGGTAGGATATTTCTTGGATAGGAACTTCATTCCCATTGTGGACTAAAGCTAATTTGTCGAATCCTTTTTGGGAAAGCGCTGATTGCAGTTTTGACTGATTTATAGTGTCAATATTTTCAATTTTTTCTTTGTTAAAGCCCCAAAAAGAAAGCAAAGGATTTATAGATGGGTCAAAGGAACCCTCAGAAATTTGATAAACTATCCATGATTTAGATAGCATATCAATAAAAGTTGGATCAACTACTAATCCGCTATCAGAATTATTAAATCTACTTATAATAGAGTTTGGCTTGTAGGTGGAAAGTGAACTATCAAATCGGGCTAGTAATGAATCTATTTGAGGCTTCAAATTTCTATTGGAAGAGTCGCTATATATAATTGAATAAGTAGTTCCTTGAGCGTTACCTGTTACCTTAAGGTAATTTGTTGTTTGGTTAATAGGTTGGTTACAACCCATTACCAGAAAAACAAGAAGAAAGGAAAATATTGAGCGTCTCATGACTTGATAATAATCGAATTTGAAGCAAAAAAAGACATAAAAAAACCCCGCCGAGGCGAGGTTTTCAATTTTTCATAATTATCCTCCAAAATCATCAAAAGATACATTCTCTTCAGGTACTCCCCAATCGTCGCACATTTTTAGCACGGCTTGGTTCATCATTGGAGGACCACAGAAATAAAATTCAATTTCTTCAGGAGCATCGTGTTTGGTTAAGTATTGATCAATTACTGCTTGATGAACAAAACCTAAAAATCCGTCTCCATCTTTATCGTCCATATCTTTTTTCTCTTTCCAGTTGTCTTCAGGTAGCGGCTCAGATAATACAATGAAGAACCTAAAGTTTGGAAACTTCTCTTCAAGGTGTTTGAAGTGATCTAGATAAAACAATTCTCTTCTTGACCTTCCTCCATACCAATAGGTTACTTTTCTTCCTGATTCAAGTGTTTTAAACAAGTGGTATAAGTGAGAACGCAAAGGAGCCATACCTGCACCACCACCAATGTAAAGCATCTCGGCATCAGTTTCTTTTATAAAGAACTCTCCATAAGGACCTGAAATGGTTACTTTATCACCTTTCTTCCTAGAAAAAATATAGCTAGATGCTATTCCGGGATTTACATCCATCCAACCATTCTTTTCTCTATCCCATGGTGGTGTAGCAATCCTAACATTTAGCATAATTCTTCTTCCTTCAGCAGGATAAGAAGCCATTGAGTACGCTCTTTCAACAACCTCATCATTTTCCATTTTAAGTGGCCAAAGGTTGAATTTATCCCATTCTACTTTGAATTTATCAGGTTCTCCTGGATGCTCTTCAGGATGAGCAGTAATGTCTATATCACTATAATTTACCGTGCATTCAGGTATTTCAATTTGAATATAACCTCCTGCTTGGTAATCCATATCTTCAGGAATTTCTACGATAAATTCTTTAATAAATGAAGCTACATTATAATTTGAAACAACTGTTGCTTCCCATTTTTTGATACCAAATACCTCTTCAGGCACTTTAATATCCATATCTTGCTTCACCTTTACTTGGCATCCAAGCCTCCAACCCTCAGCAGCTTCTTTTCTAGAAAAGTGAGGCTCTTCTGTTGGTAACATAGAACCACCGCCACTTAAAACTTGGCATTTACACTGAATACAAGTTCCACCTCCACCGCAGGCAGAAGGTAAAAACACTTTGTTATTTCCTAAAGTACTAAGCAAGGTACTACCTGCTTCTACCTCAATAGTTTTTTCACCGTTAATATTGATTTTTACAGCTCCTGATGGAGTTAATTTAGCTTTGGCAAATAATAATAACGATACCAAAAGCATCAATACGATTAAGAAAACT
>JAAZVO010000286.1 GCA_018623405.1 Crocinitomicaceae bacterium | reverse complement strand
TTTTTCATAGTTTTCTAAAAACTGACCATAAAGCATTTTTTCTTTTCCTTTTTGTAAAAGGTCAATCTTGTTTAGAATTATTACAAATGGAATATCATATGCCTCTGCCGATATTGATATACGATCAATAAACTCATAAGTAGTGTATGGAGCAGCAAGTGTTGCAATAACAAAAACCTGATCTACATTGGCAGCAACTATATGGTATTGTTTAGATAGGTTAGTGGCACGTCTTATTAGGTAGTTTCTTCTTTCCTTTATTTCATTGATAATCCATTGATTGTTTTCTTCAATCAATACCACTCTATCTCCAACTGCCACCGGGTTTGTTGCCTTTATTCCTTTAATTCTAAACTTTCCTCTAATTTTTGCAGTAACGAAACCATTATTCGTTTTAACGATGTAATTACTACCTGTAGATTTATGTACCGTTCCTTCCATTTTGTAACACAAAACTAAACTGATTGTGATTACCTCTAATTTTCAATTAAAACTTTAGGTGTTAATCACTTAATTTGCGGTATGTCTATCATTATTCAAGAGGTAGTAAAAGAGTACGGCTCACAAAGAGCATTAAACAATGTTTCTTTCAATGTCGATTCAGGTGAAATTGTAGGGTTTTTAGGTCCAAATGGAGCAGGTAAATCAACCATGATGAAAATAATAACCTGTTTTATTCCTCAAACCCAAGGTAAGGTTTCAGTTTGTGGGTTTGATGTAGCTGAAAACGCAATGCAGGTTAAACAGAAAGTTGGTTACTTGCCTGAAAGCAACCCTCGGTACGATGATATGTATGTTAAAGAGTTTTTGAGTTTTATTGCAGGTATTCACAATATTAAATCACCAAAAGAGCGCGTTGCCGAGGTTATCAAAATGGTAGGTTTAGATATTGAGCAACATAAATTGATTGGAGCGCTTTCAAAAGGATATAAACAAAGGGTTGGTTTGGCTCAAGCATTAATTCACGATCCTGAGGTGCTTATTCTTGATGAGCCTACTTCGGGTTTAGATCCTAATCAAATAGTTGACATAAGAAATTTGATTAAAGAAATAGGTAAAACAAAAACAGTTTTAATGAGCACCCACATTATGCAAGAAGTTGAAGCAATTTGCGATAGGGTAATAATCATTAATAGAGGAAAAATTGTAGCCGATGATAAAACAGAAAATCTTAAAACCATTTTTTCTGATAGGAAATTAGTTATAGTTGAGTTTAAAGAAGATGTTGACCCTAAAACATTAAGCAAAGTAAAAGGGGTTCAATCTGTTACACAAAAATCAAATACTTTATTCCAAATATATCCTGAACCCAAAAAGGATATTAGGGAAGCTGTTTTCAAATTTGCGGTTGATAACCAATTAAATATTATCTCTCTAAAAGAGGAAGAAAAAAGACTTGAAGAAGTATTTAAATCCCTTACCAAATCCTAATTTAGTTTATTATTTTCGTTGCCCTTAAAAATTTAATATGTCATATTTTTTCACATCAGAGTCAGTTTCTGAAGGACATCCCGATAAAGTATCAGACCAAATTTCAGATGCTTTAGTAGATCACTTTTTAGCATTCGACCCATACTCGAAAGTGGCTTGCGAAACGCTTGTTACTACAGGTCAGGTGATTTTGGCGGGCGAGGTAAAGTCAAAAACCTATTTAGATGTTCAGCAAATTGCACGTGATGTGATTAAGAAAATTGGTTACACCAAATCTGAATATATGTTTGAGGCCAACTCATGTGGTATTCTTTCTGCAATTCATGAGCAGTCGCCTGATATTAATCAAGGGGTAGATAAAACAGATCCAAAGCTACAAGGTGCCGGTGACCAAGGAATGATGTTTGGTTACGCCACTAAAGAAACCGAAAACTTCATGCCTTTGGCTTTAGACCTTTCTCACAAAATATTGCAAGAACTTGCTGATTTAAGAAGAGAATGTAATGAGATAAAATATTTAAGGCCCGATGCTAAATCTCAAGTTACCATCGAATATGATGATAATAACCAACCTACAAGAATCGACTCAATTGTAGTTTCTACTCAGCACGATGATTTTATTCAGCCTAATAGCAATACAAATAAGGCTAAAAAGCAGGCTGAAAATGAAATGTTAGATCAAATTTCGCATGATATTAGAAGGATTTTAATTCCTAGGGTAATGAAAAAATTACCTGAGCATATTCAAAAGCTTTTTGATGGAAATATAAAATACCATATTAACCCTACAGGAAAATTTGTAATAGGTGGTCCTCACGGTGATACAGGTTTAACAGGTCGAAAAATTATTGTAGATACCTATGGTGGTAAAGGTGCTCACGGTGGGGGAGCATTTTCAGGAAAGGATCCTTCAAAAGTGGATAGGTCTGCTGCTTATGCTTCAAGGCATATCGCAAAAAACTTAGTTGCCTCTGGAGTTTGCGATGAGGTTTTAGTACAGCTTTCCTATGCAATTGGTGTAGTTGAACCAACAGGTGTGTATGTAAACACTTATGGCACATCAAAAGTTAATTTTTCAGATGGCGAGATTGCTGAAAGAATAAAAAGCATTTTTGATTTAACTCCTTACGGAATTGAAACCACTCTAAAATTAAGAAACCCAATTTACGCAGATACTGCCGCGTACGGTCATATGGGAAGAGAAAATGTAGTAGTTAAGAGATCTTTTACCAATGGCGAAGGTGAAACAATTGAAAAGGAAGTTGAGCTTTTTACTTGGGAAAAGCTAGATAAAGTAGAAGAAATTAAAAGTTCATTTAAGCTTTAGCGGTTCATTAAAGGTTCCCCCTTTTCAAACTCCGTTATATAATCGGTAAGTACATTTCCTCCGGAAGAAAAGTACAATTTTATACTCGCTTGCTGTTCTGTTGCTTCGTTGTAATTTTCAGTTAGTTGAAAGTTGTTTACTATCACTTGAATTGAATCTTTTGGGTTTATTTTAGAAATTGTTTCTCCATTTCTCATCATTTCAAATTCAATTGATTTATCCCTTAAATAGACAGAATCTAGTTGTGCGGTGTCTTTACACTCAAATTTTACTTGAAGTGTAAAAAGCTCTCCTTTGCCTCCCTCCACTCCTGTAGCATAGGTTTGTTTTACAGCCTTTGTAATTCCATAGGCACAAACAATTTCACCTTTTTGTGGGGGACAACCACCTGTTAAAAGACTAACTAAAATCATTATTACTATGGGGGTTTTATTTTTACTTTTGAACATTAGATGCAGCCTTAATCAAATTAGTATGTTTCGAAAATACACTTTTGCTACTTTAACCCTCCTTTTTATTTTCGGATTAGGATATTATTTCTTGAACCCAAAATCAAACCAACTTTCTAAAGAGGAATATATAGATTTTATTAATTCTCATAAATATGCTGTAAACAGATATGATATTAGTCCTGATAAATATGGAAAATCTCCTGACAAAGCATATGA
>JAAZVO010000285.1 GCA_018623405.1 Crocinitomicaceae bacterium | reverse complement strand
TGGTAGTGCTTTGCGATGAGGCTTATGCCGATTATGAGTCTACCAAAGCAGGCAGGGCAATTCAAGAGTTTGTGGTTGATCATCTCTCTAATTGGTATGTAAGGTTGTGTAGAAGACGTTTTTGGAAAGGTGATTTTACTGAAGATAAAATTGCTGCCTACCAAACCCTTTATCAATGTTTAGTTACTGTTGCCAAGCTTTCTGCGCCAATCGCTCCATTTTTTATGGATAAGCTCTACAGAGATTTAAATGAAACCACAGGTTTAGAAAAAGCTGAAAGTATTCACACAAGTGATTTTCCTGTGGCTAATCAAATGTTAATTGATGAAGGCTTGGAAAGTCAAATGGAAATTGCCCAAAAAATATCTTCATTGGTTCTAGGCCTAAGAAAAAAGGAGCAAATACGCGTAAGACAACCATTGCAAAAAATCATGGTTCCTGTGCTCAATGAGGAGTTTAAGCAGCAGCTAGAAAATGTTAAGGAGCTTATCCTTTCAGAAATAAACGTTAAAGAGTTAGAATACCTATCAGAAGATTCAGGCATATTGGTAAAAACCATAAAACCTAATTTCAAAACATTAGGTCCACGTTACGGAAAACTAATGAAAGCCATCGTTCAGTCTGTAAACAGTTTCGATCAAAAAGCAATTTCAGATTTAGAAAGCTCTGGCAAATACACTTTACAAGTAGATGGGCATGAAGTGGAGTTAGGGTTGGATGATGTTGAAATTTCATCTCAAGATGTACCGGGGTGGTTGGTTGCCCATGAAGGCAAATACACTGTAGCGTTAGATATTACCATAACTGAAGATTTACGCGCCGAAGGTTTAGCCAGAGAAATGGTTAATAGAATCCAAAACCTTAGAAAAGACGCAGGTTTAGAGGTTACCGATAAGATTAATTTAAGGGTAGAAAAACAGCCTGAAATTGACCCCGCGGTGAAAAAGAATTTAAGTTATATTTGCGCTGAAACGCTCGCAAAATCGCTGATTTTAGCTGAAAAAGACGAATTAAAAAATGGTGTTGATGTTGAGTTAGAAGAAGGCATCACAACCAAAATTGAATTACAAAAAGTTTAAACCTACCATTATGGCAGAAGACAATAAAAAAAACAGGTATAGTGATGCTGAATTAGATGAATTTAAAGCCATCATTTTAAGAAAATTAGAAGAAGCCAAGGCTGATTATGACCTATTAAAAGGTACAATGTCTCACTCTGACGATCACGGTACTGACGACACCTCTCCTACTTTCAAGTTGATGGAAGATGGCTCTGATGTACTTTCTAAAGAAGAAACTGCTCAATTAGCAGTGCGTCAACAAAAATTCATCAAGCACCTAGAAGATGCTTTAGTAAGAATTGAAAATAAAACCTATGGCGTTTGCCGTGTAACGGGAAAGTTAATCTCTAAAGAAAGGTTGCGCGTTGTTCCCCACGCCACCCTAAGTATTGAAGCTAAATTAAACCAACAATAAATCAAGGTCCCGAAAGTTCGGGACTTTTTTTTAGACGTGAAAAGACCTTTACTCATCATTTTTTTGGTGCTTTTGATTGACCAAATCACTAAGATTTGGGTAAAAACGAATATGTTCTTAGGGCAAGAGTTTGAAATCTTTCCTTGGTTCATTATCCATTTTACCGAAAACAATGGAATGGCCTTTGGCCTTGAGTTTGCCGGCGAAAACGGAAAACTCTTTTTAAGTCTTTTTAGAATTGTGGCCGTTGGTGGTCTTTTTTATTACCTCTACAGATTAGTTAAAGAAAAAGCACCTAATGGGTTTATTGCAAGTATTGCCCTTATTTTAGCCGGTGCTTTAGGAAATATTATTGATAGCACCATTTACGGTAAAATTTTCTCTTCAAGTTACCACCAAATAGCAGAAGTTTTTCCTGAAGAGGGTGGCTATGCTCCCATGTTGTATGGTAAAGTAGTTGATATGCTTTACTTCCCATTAATGTCGGGCTACTTCCCTGATTGGCTACCTATTTGGAGTGGTGAGTATTTCTTGTTTTTTAGGCCAGTTTTTAATGTTGCTGATTCTGCCATTACAGTAGGAGTAATCCTCATTATCCTATTCCAGAAAAGCTATTTTGCCGATCATAAAAAAGAAGAGGAAAACCAAACAGAGCAAAACCTTGAAGAAGTCCCACCATCTAATCCTCCCGCCTAAAACTATATTAAACTAACTTACCTTTGCGCCATGGGAATTAAAGGTCTGTTAAGTGTTCCGTTGGCAAAAGCCACCGTAAAAAACATTACAAAGTGGGCTAAACACCCTAAGCAAACTCAGCAAAAAACTTTTGAAGATTTAATTGCCGGAGGCAAACAAACTGCTTTTGGGAAAGACCATAACTTACAATCAATAAAGACTTACGAAGACTTTAAGGCCAATGTTCCCATTAGAGGTTACGAGGAACTTAAACATTACATTGAGCGTATTAAAAACGGAGAAGCTAATGTGGTTTGGCCGGGAAAACCTATTTACTTGGCCAAAACCTCAGGTACGACCTCTGGCACCAAATACATTCCAATTACAAAAGATTCAATGCCCAATCATATCGATTCTGCAAAAAATGCCTTGTTATGTTACATTGCTGAGTCGGGCAATAGTCAATTTGTAGATGGTAAAATGATTTTTTTACAAGGAAGCCCTGAGTTAAAAAAAGAAAATGGAATTTACATTGGCAGACTTTCGGGTATTGTTGCCAATCACGTTCCAAATTACCTTCAAAAAAATAGAATGCCAAGTTGGGAAACCAATTGTATTGAAGATTGGGAAACCAAGGTGAACACCATCGCTAAAGAAACTGCTTCAGAAGATATGCGGCTTATAAGTGGCATCCCTTCTTGGGTACAGATGTATTTCGAGGTTTTACTTAAACAAACGGGGAAAAATAACATTAAAGAAATCTTCCCAAATTTCTCACTTTTTGTTTATGGCGGTGTAACCTACCAACCTTACAAAGCCCTTTTCAAAAAGCTTATCGGAGCCTCTATAGATACCGTTGAAACTTACCCCGCCAGTGAAGGTTTTATTGCTTTTCAAAACGCTCAAAAAGTTGATGACTTATTGATGGTGCTAAATAAGGGGATTTTCTATGAATTTATTCCATTAGAGGAGGTTCACAACGAAAATCCAAATAGGCTTGCAGCTTGGGAATTAGAAGAAGGAAAGTCTTATGCCTTGGTAATAAACAACAACGCCGGGTTATGGGGCTACTCAATTGGCGATGTAGTAAAAGTAACCTCAACTAACCCACTAAAAATAAAAGTTGCCGGAAGAATAAAACATTTTATTTCGGCATTTGGAGAACACGTAATTGGTGAGGAAGTAGAAAGTGCCATGACAGAAGCCCAAGAGCTTTTTGGCTGCCGAGTTAAAGAGTTTCATGTTGCACCTCAGGTAAATCCTGAAAATGGACTTC
>JAAZVO010000284.1 GCA_018623405.1 Crocinitomicaceae bacterium | reverse complement strand
TGCTGAGAGAATAATTCTGGTTGATTACCTCCATATATAGCAATTGCAGAAACATCTAAAAAATAGCTTAGTGCAGTAATATTTTCATCTATTTGTTGCGCTAATTCACGAGTTGGAACTAAAATGCAACCCTTTATTCCAGCTGTTACGCTCTCATGTAATTGCTGTAATAAGGGAATTAAAAAAGCTGCAGTTTTACCTGTTCCTGTTTGAGCGCACCCAATAAGATCTTCTTTATTAGAAATTATAGGAATTGCTTGTTCTTGGATAGGGGTAGGCTTTTGGAAGCCCATAAAATCTATGGCTTCAAGGATTTGATCACTTACGCCAATTTTTTTAAATTCTTCGATAGTGGTTAATTTGGATTTACATCAAATGTATCATCAATATTTTTAATGGCATAAAATATCGGAAAATCTTTACCGCTTGTTTCTTTTATTCATTCACTAGCTTCATCGTAAGAGTTATGAAGCCTAGTTGGGAATGATTGGGGTAGAATACTATAGTAAATATTTCCTAAGAATTTTCCAATTTTCGAGCTAACTACGGTTGATGACATTAATATGTTTTCAGTTGCTCTTTTCGATGCTAGAACTAAAAATGCTTTGCCGCTAACCCATTTTACATTGCGTGCATCAATAATGGTAATTATTGGGTAGGGACATACTTTATGTCTTGTTTCGATAATATTTATTGCAATTTCTTCTGTTATTTCCGGCTGTTTAAAGTAGGAGAACACAAAGTTCTCCTCACTTTCCAAAATCATATTATCGTCTTCGTACATTCAAAATTTTGCACTAAGGTATTTTAAAAAATAGATTAAAAGCAGTATTTATTTTCATCAATCAATTTTTGGGTTATTTGTTGCCTCAATGTTTTAGTATTAGTTGGAGTAGTTTTCGTGAATCGCTTTACACCCATCAATTGAACTCTTAACTCATCGCCCTCCGCAAAGGCAGTTAGTGCATCTTTAGCTGCTTTGTTTATTTTATCTGCAACATCATATATGTAAACCTTTGTCATGGCAATTTGGTTGGAACATGCTTCTTCACCCTTTAAACTAATTAATTTCTTGGTGCGTAACAAGGCAGATTCTGCAGCATAAGTCCAAGTTGCAATGTCAGCAATATTTGTTAAGATTTCTTGTTCTTTGGCCAATTGCATCATTAACTTTTGTGCAGCGGAGCCTGCAACCATTAAAATAACTTTTTTGAAGTTTTTGATGTATTTATCTTCGTCTTCAAATAACTCGCCTGTCGGGTCGTCAAAATCAGGAATATCAAATAATTCATCAGCTACTTTTTTGGCAGGCCCCATCAAATCTAACTCACCTTTCATGGCCTTTTTGAGCAACATATCTACAGTAAGTAGCCTGTTGATTTCGTTGGTTCCCTCAAAAATTCTATTGATTCTTGCATCGCGGTAAGCTCTTTCTACGGGCGATTCTGCAGAGTATCCCATTCCACCATAAACTTGCACAGCCTCATCTACAACATAATCTAAAATTTCGGAGCCTAATACTTTCATCATAGCTGCTTCAGCAGCAAATTGTTCTACTCCTTTTAGTGTTGCTTTTTGGTGATCTAAGCCCTCAGCTTCTAGTGACTTTATTGCATCTTCTATGTTTTTACTAACCCTGTAAGTTGCGGCTTCTCCAACATATGTTTGGATAGCCTGCTCTGCCAATTTATAACGAATGGCGCCATATTTTGAAATCGGTCTACCGAATTGCTCACGCTCATTAGCATATCTCACAGAGTGGGTAATGGCCCTTTTGCAGCCGCCTAAGGCTGCACCTGCCAATTTAATTCTACCAATATTTAAGATGTTTAAGGCTATTTTAAAACCTTCACCGCGTTTGGTCAACATATTTTCGGCAGGCACTTTTACGTTGTTAAAAAACACTTGGCGGGTCGATGAGCCTTTTATTCCCATTTTCTTCTCTTCAGGGTTTAAAGAGATTCCTTCCATTCCCTTTTCAAGAATAAAAGCACTCAAGTTTTCATCGTCATCAATTTTGGCGAAAACAATAAATACATCGGCAAAGCCAGAGTTGGTAATCCACATTTTTTGACCTGTAATTAGGTGAAGTTTTCCATCTTCCGTTGGAACTGCTTTTGTTTTGCCCGAGTTGGCATCAGAGCCTGAGCCCGGTTCAGTTAAACAGTAACAAGCTTTCCACTCGCCTGAGGCTAACTTAGGAACATACTTTTGCTTTTGTTCCTCGTTGCCGTAGTACAAAATAGGAAGTGTGCCAATTCCAGTGTGGGCCGAAAAAGCCACAGCAAAAGCATGGCCTGCTCCGGTAATTTCGGTTACCAACATCGAGGTAGCAAAGTCTTTTCCAAAGCCACCGTATTGTTCAGGTACAGAAATTCCCAACATTCCCAATTCTCCGGCTTGGGTAAGCAAGCTTTCCATTAATCCCTCCTTCAAACTGTCAATTTCATCCAATCGCGAAAACACTTCTGCCTCCATAAAATCATGGCATGTTTGCGCAATCATGTTTTGTTCTTCATCCCACTCCTCGGGTATAAATACATCTTGTGGGTCTGTTTCTTTTATGAGGAATTCTCCTCCTTTTAGTGCTGTTTTTTGTGATGTTTCCATAGTTTTTATTTGATGATGGAGAATGGATGTATAGATGATAGACAAATCATCCTTTCTCAATTTTTATTTTGAATGACATATTTCTTTTTTGAAGTTTTATCAAGTTACTTTCAAAAGTTTCAAAGTCCTTTTCTTGAATGAAACCAAATTCTGTACTTAATATCATTTGGGTCTCTAACTCATATGAACTTCCTAATGAAATTGATAAAAAGTGTGCAAATTCTTTGTTGGAGTTACGAGAAGAACCTTCCGCGATATTGGATGGAATAGAAACTGCCGCTCTTTGAATTTGGCTTTTTAAACCAAATTTTTCCTCCTTTGGAAATTGAGCTGATAATTGATAAGTTTCTTCAGCAATTTTCATAGCTTCTGCATAGATTTCTAACTTTTTAAAGTTGTGAGATATAGGTCTATTATCCGTTTTCTATACATCCATTATCTAGCTTAACAACTCAAACACCCCCGCTGCGCCTTGGCCTGTGCCAACACACATGGTTACCATGCCGTATTTGTTGTTTCTTCTTCGCATTTCATTAAAAAGTTGCACCGATAGTTTTGCTCCTGTACAACCCAATGGGTGACCTAAAGAAATGGCTCCTCCGTTTACGTTTACAATTTCATCGTTTAAATCAAGTTCTCTGCAAACGGCTAAACTTTGTGAAGCAAATGCTTCGTTTAATTCAATCAAATCAATTTGGCTGAGGTTCATGCCTGCTTTTGCTAATGCTTTTGGAATGGCTGCTACAGGGCCAATTCCCATAATTCTGGGAGGAACGCCCATGGCAGCATAAGAAACCATACGTGCTATTGGTTCTACAT
>JAAZVO010000283.1 GCA_018623405.1 Crocinitomicaceae bacterium | reverse complement strand
TGACGATATTCTTTTGCCAATTGCTGTAAGGCTAATAATACATCATCAACTAAAATAGTGTTTTCTGAATGGTATTCTTTTTCATCAATAATAGCATAGGCCGCTTTTTTGCGGAGGGCTTCTTTTGCGAATTTATTTCCGTTAAAATTTGGACCCTTTAGCGCAAAAAAGAGACTATTTGGAGTAATGTTTCTTGTATCAGTTGATACTTTGCGATGCTTTAAGAAAAGTTGTAGTAGGTTCATATTTACAAACAAAAAAAAGCCCTCAATGCAATTTGCAAGGAGGGCTAAGTATTATTGAACAACTTTTAGTTACTAATTACCTAAACCTTTAGGTGAACCAACTCTATCCATTGCACATCTAAAGCCAATGTAAGCCGTTCTTTGTTTTTCATCTAAAAACCTTCTTGTACCGGGATTCATCCAATAGGCTCTATCTCTCCACGAACCACCTTTATAAACTCTAACCCTATCATTAATTAAAGTGTTAACTCCATAATCATACATTGAGTTCGATTCGTTTTCATCATAATCATTATTGGTCCAATCATTCGCATTTAAATGAGAATCAAAATCACCATCCATAAAGTTGATATTATCTGCTCTTTTATAGTTCCTTCTGTCTTGGTTTTCTTCTTCTGTTACATTTCTGTATCTCATTCTACCAAGTGAATCTTTTTCAGCTAAATATCCTTCTTCATCCGTAAGTTTAGTTTGAAAAACATTACCTCTAAATGATCTAAAATCTTGAGCATCTTCAAATGTTAACGGTCTGTACACATCCATAACCCATTCACTAACATTGCCTGCCATATTGTAAAGGCCATAATCGTTTGGCCAATAAGCATAAACAGGGTTTGTAACATCAGCATTATCATTCAGTTTTCCTGCAATACCCATGTTATCTCCTCTTCCTCTTTTAAAGTTGGCTAACATTTCTCCTATATGTTTTTCTTCAGAGTTTCTAACAGCGTGACCATTCCAAGGCCACATTCTTCTTTCTATTACTCTCTCTCCTAATGAGTTACCAATTAAACCGTAAGCAGCATATTCCCATTCTGCTTCAGTAGGTAATCTGAATTTAGGTAATAAAATTCCGTCTGTCATTTTCACTCTTCTAAAGCCAGATCCGTTAGGATTCAAATCCGGAACACCTTCTATTTTCTTTCCACTTTCGTATTGTCCTGCTAAATAGGCTTCAGTGTTAAAGTTATCTTCAGCAATTTGGTTAACATAGTGTTCTAATACCCCTTCTCTAATAAGAATGTATTCGTTTACTCTATCGGTTCTCCATTGACAGAAATCATTTGCCTGTAACCAATTAATTCCTACCACAGGATAGTCTCTGTAGGCGGGATGTCTTAAATAATAATCTACATAAGGCTCATTGTATGCAAGCTTTCTTCTCCAAACTAATGTGTCAGGCAATGCTTTTTTTACCACATCAGGATAATCTAAACCGAAAATTCTGTTTAACCAATAAAGGTATTCTAACCAATGCATATTGGTAATTTCGGTTTCATCCATGTAAAATGAAGAAACCGTTACTCTTCTTGGTACATTGTGCCATTCATATTGAACATCATCAATAACGCGCCCCATAGTAAAGGTGCCACCTTCAATAAGAACTAAATTAGGGCCGGTTTCTTGTTCAATAAATGGAACTTTCTGGAATCCGCCATTTCGGGGGTCGTTGTAGTTCCAGCCTGTAATGGATGATTGCTCATAGCCACACGAAAACATTGTGGCTAGTATCATTACAACGAAAACTTTTGATAGGATTCTCATATTATTTTCTTTGAAAATTCGAACGAAAATACGATTAATATATTATATCTTAAAATTTAGGACAATTTAAAGGTCTGTATTTTACCCTTTTAGGAGGACAATCAAAATTCAATGCTACTGAAATTTCATGTGCTCCACCTGTAGCATTTGTTAAATCTGAAATGGTAATATCATAACTGTAGCCAAACCTAATATAATCGGTTTGAATACCTAGTACCGCTACCATTGCATCATTAAATCTGTACCATAAACCACCAACTAAAGGACCTTTTTTTGTATAAAAACCTAAAAATGTTTGTCTAGCATTAGGATTTCCTGAAAAAGCTTCACCTTGTTGTTTAAACATGATATTGGGAGAGAAATATCCATCATCAGGGTACCTTTTGTTATATGGTATGTAGAATCCTGCATGGGCAGTAAACTTTCTTGGCAACAAACTTTCACCAGTTGTTAAAAATTTCTCATCTGGCTCAGTAAGGTGATGAACTGCAAACCCACCATAAAAGGATTTTGTATAACCCAAAATTCCTGCAGAAAAATCAACTCCGTTTACATTATTTTCAATGGGTATTTCGTTTGTGTTGTAAATAAATCCATACCTAGGGTCTATTTGATCTCCGAAGGTTAACTGATCCCAATCTATACTTTTTTGAAAATAAGTTGCTTGAAATCCTGCTCTAATGGAAAAATATCTGTTAACAGGTAAATCGTATGAATAAAAGGCACTTGCGTTGATATTTCTTAAAATTCCGTTTCCAGCCTCATCTGCAATTACTTGCCCACCTAAACCTCCGCTAATTGCATCAACATGCTGATCATACGAGGCAGAGTAGGTTACAAATTGTCCTGGAATAGCTGGCCATTGATTTCTGTAATTCATAATGAATCTTGGACACCTATCTACACCTGTTAAAGCTGGATTTAAATAAAGAGGATTAGCATAAAACTGAGAAAACAAAGGATCTTGCGCCTTAGCATTACTTAAGGTGAATACAGCTAAAACGCTGATTAAAAGTATTTTAAATTTTACTAAAATCCTCACTTTCCGTTAATAACCCGCAATTATACGAAATATTTTACATGGCGAATTACAAGTTTTTTCAATTAAACTTTGCAATATGATAGGTTTATTTGCGTTTCCCAAGCCAACAAAACATTAAAGTAAGTGGTTTTTAAAATATGAAGCAACTCTTTTTGGTTTTTTTTATTTGTCTTAGCTCTTTTGTTTTTGCGCAAGAGTTGCCTCAAAAAGCTTTTGAAACTGAGTTTAATTATTCTTTGGTTAATACGACATTGTATGATAGGGAAGAGGTTTCAATAATTGAATGTGATGGTTGCGTATTCTATCCTGAAGAGGATTTGTTTCCAAGGTTTGAGAAAAAAGTAAAAATTGAAGAAAATTATGATTACGATGTAAAACTTGAGGTGCTTGAAGAGGAAAAAATGCCATCAAGCTGGAAATTGAAATTAGATATTGAAAACCTTCCTACAGCATATAATTTAACATCTAACGTTGCTTATTGTAAGAAAAAGCCAATTTTAAATTATTCAAATAACGTTGTAAGAAGGTCTGAATCAGGTGATGTGTTTTTATTAAAAAAGGCGTCCTATAAGTTCAATAAAAAATCAACTTCTTTAAAATCTAACTCGACGAGGAAT
>JAAZVO010000282.1 GCA_018623405.1 Crocinitomicaceae bacterium | reverse complement strand
CATTAAATGTTCGTGCCTTACCAGAACCCAAGTTATATATACCTGATTGAGGCTTTTGAGTCATCAAAAACTCACAAACCGAAACAACATCTTTTACATAAACAAAATCACGCTGTTGCTCTCCATTTGAATAATTAGGGTTATGCGACATGAACAACTTCATTTTGCCTGATTTTTTTATTTGGTGAAAAGTATGAAAAACCACAGATGCCATTCTGCCCTTGTGGTATTCATTGGGGCCATAAACATTAAAAAACTTTAACCCAGCCCAAAAAGGTGGTGTTTTTGTTTGTTGTAAAACCCATTTGTCAAAATCATTTTTTGATTCGCCATATGGATTTAAGGGAACCAATTTTTCAATAATATCATGGCTATCCTCATAGCCAAACTCACCTCCACCATAAGTGGCAGCTGATGAAGCATAAACTAAAGGAATATTATTTTCAGTGCAGAAATTCCAAATTGTTTTTGAATAGTTCAGATTCAACTCATCAAACAAGGCAACATTAAACTCAGTTGTATCAGTTCTTGCTCCTAAGTGAAAAATAAATTCTATTTGGTTTTTGTATTCGGGTAGTTTTTCTAAAAAGGTGCTCCTATCAACTAGTTGGGTAAATTGTTTTGATGCGTAGTTTTTTTCTTTTTCGGGTCTATTAAACTCATCTATCAAAAGCAAATTAGTAAACCCCAACTTATTTAACTCCCCAACTAAACAACTGCTAATAAAGCCGGCAGCCCCTGTAACACAAATCATAAACTTTTTTTACAAAACTAACCATTGCATTGGCTATTTGGCAATAGTTGAGGGTTATCATATTTTAAGAGATTTTACCTGTTTATTTTTCCAAAAAATTTGCAAATGAAAATGAAGCAAAAACATCGATTTAACCTTACACCATTTGAGGTTAAACCCAATCAAATAGTAAATTTAAAAGATTATAACCCTGGATATACTGAGCAAATTGAAGGCAAAAAACACAGCAAGGAAACTTTAAGAGAAGATATTGAAGATTTAGCTCGTGCTCAAGAATTACTTTGGGCAAGCAAAGAAAATTCGTTGCTAATCATATTTCAAGCTATGGATGCAGCCGGAAAGGATGGAACCATAAAGCATGTAATATCTGGTATAAACCCTCAAGGTTGCGATGTTTTTTCATTTAAAGCCCCAACTGAAGAAGAAAGACTTCATCATTTTTTATGGCGTCCGCAACAATACCTACCACCAAGGGGAAAAATAGCCATTTTCAATAGATCTTATTACGAAGAAGTTTTAGTGGTTAAAGTTCACCCTGAAATGTTAACAAAAGAATGGATTCCTCATCATTTAAAAGGTACTCCGTTAGATGAACTTTGGCAATCTAGATACAGAGAAATAAACGAATTTGAGCATAGAGTAACACGCAATGGAGTTTCTGTAATAAAGTTCTTTTTACATCTATCCAAAAATGAACAGAAAAAAAGGTTTTTAAAAAGGTTGAACTCCCCTGAAAGACAATGGAAGTTTTCTTTAAGCGACCTAAACGAAAGACAATATTGGGATGATTACCAAAAAGCTTTTGAGGATATGTTAAGCGCCACGAGTACTTATGAGGCACCTTGGTACGTAATACCTGCAGATAATAAATGGTTTATGAGAGCCTTGGTAGCTGATATTATAACCTCTAGGATAGAAAAAATGAAGCTTAAACCACCAAAAGTGTCAAAAGAAATGGCAAAAGCTGTAGAAAAAATTAAGAAACAATTTGAGGCTGAGCCTTAGTGCTTCATTAATTTTTTGGAATAAACAATTCCTTCATATTCTATTTGCATTATATACAAACCGGCCTCTAACTCTGCAACCGAAATGATATTTGAAAAGGGTACCTTTTGCAATATTAACTTCCCTGCATAATCAAATATGGCGACTTTATCTGGGGTTCTTGAAAAAGTCACCAAATCATTTTTTGGGTTAGGAAAGAAAAAGAAATCATCACTTTCTTTTACTTTATTTTCGGTTGAAACACCTCCAGTGTTTTGATACACCCTTACATAATCAATTACCATTTCGCTTTGGGTAAAATTAGGGTCAATAGTACCTCCAACTCCTCCCATTGCTATATTAATTAACAAGTATTGTGGTGCATTAAATGGCCATGTACTCTGGTTTTTGGGGCTAGGGTCGTATACATAGTATATTTCACCATCTACCATAAAGGCAATTTGCTGTGGCGACCAATTCATAGAATAAACATGGAATGAATCTGAAACTGTTGGAACAATTATAGTTCCTGTATTTTGTGTAGCTCCGAAGCTTGAAGGAGTATGTAACGACCCATGAACTACACCCTGATTATTTCCCCAATGTTCCATAATATCTATCTCACCACATGCAGGCCACGGGGTTGTTCCAAAATCGTTATTAAAATAGCCGCCATCTTCAGTAATGTTTTTGCCTAGGGTCCAAATGGCCGGCCAAGTTCCTGCTCCTAAAGGCAACTTTGCCCTAACATCAACTCTTCCGTACTGAAAAGCATATTTAGAATTTAACCTTGCAGAGGTGTAGTTTTTTGTATAACCTTGATCGTTAAAAGTTTCCTTTTTTGCAACAATCTTTAAAAATCCATTTTCTACAAATGAGTTGTCAGTTCTATTGGTATAGTGTTGCTGCTCACCATTAAACCAACTTCCGCCTGCAGGCAATTTTGTTTGATGATGCCATTTCTCTGAATTTACAGGGCCATTGTCATCAAATTCATCACTCCAAACTAACGTATTAAAAGTGGTATCTAAAGTATATGGATCACCTTGGGTTCCCCCTCTAATATTATCAATTAGAATACTGCCCTGATAAAGAGCGCCCCCATTTAAAAACAAAACAATTTTTGAGTACTCGCCCGACGCTTGAAATGTATTATTATCGAGGTAATTTAACTTGGCTTTATTAAAATCAAATGTGAGGGTTTGCCATCCTGATTGAGAGATGGTGTCGGTTAACTCAATATTTGCTTGAGTGCCATCTTCAAATTTTAGTAAAATAATTTCTCCAGCCGAGGCATTTACGTATGCATCTATTTCAAATACCCTTAATGAATCAAAAGAAACCGGCTTTGGTAAACTTAAAAATACGCCTTCCCATGGGTCTGAGCCTGCATTATTTATTTCGCCAACAAAGTTTAATGGGTTACTTGGCCCTTGAGTTACTTGGAATGTTGCTCCGCCAAATCCTGTAAAAGTGTGGGTAGATTTTGAAAAATCAATTAATAAGCTGTTTGCTTTAATCTGAAAGGCGAAAACAACCATTAAAAGTGAAAGAATTAACCTATTATGCATAGTTACGGTAATTTTGACCATAAGTATAGTAAATTAATTAATGCTTAAAAAATATATTTGCTGAAATTTAATCTTATGAAAGCATTTGTTTTTCCGGGCCAAGGCGCTCAGTTTGTTGGAATGGGAAAAGACCTTTACGAGACT
>JAAZVO010000055.1 GCA_018623405.1 Crocinitomicaceae bacterium | reverse complement strand
GCAGAAGGATATTTAAAATGGCTCCTCTGCATCATCACTATCAAAAATTAGGAATCCACGAATCTAAAATCGTATCGCGGTTTTGGATTGTAGGAGTAATGCTTGCCCTTTTAACCATAATCACATTGAAATTGAGGTAGCATGCCAAGGTTGGTGATTTTAGGTGCAGGCGAAAGCGGTGTTGGTGCTGCAATGCTTGGGCAAAAAGAAAATTGGGAAGTCTTTTTAAGTGATAAAGGCTCCATTAAGGAAAAGTATAAAAACGTTCTTTCAAATCTTAAGATTGAATTCGAGGAAGGAAAACATTCTGAAGCTAAGATTTTAGATGCTGATTTAGTGGTGAAATCGCCAGGAATTCCGGATGATGTTCCGATGGTTAAAAGCCTAAAAACAAAAGGGATTAAAGTAATCTCAGAAATTGAGTTTGCAGCAAAGTACACCAATGGAAAGTTAATCGGAATTACTGGTTCTAACGGTAAAACCACTGTAGCAAGTTTAACCTATCACATTTTGAATAGAGCCGGTTTAGATGTGGCTTTGGTAGGAAACATTGGAAAAAGCTTTGCAGCTCAAGTTGCTGAGAATGATAAGGCCTATTACGTAATTGAAATCAGTAGTTTTCAATTAGATGGAATGTACGAAACCAAGTTAGACATTTCTATGCTGCTAAATATTACTGAAGACCATTTAGATAGGTACCAATATGTTTTTCAGAACTATGTAAACTCCAAGTTTAGAATTATTCAAAATCAAACTTCAGAGCAGGCTTTCATCTATTGTGCAGATGATGAAGTAATCATCAAAGAACTCGGAAAAAGAGAAATTAAGCCAAATCAATTTCCAATTTCAATTCAATCTAGAGTAAACCAAGGAGCAGAATTAATTGATAATCAAATAAGTATAAAAGTAAACCAAACAATAAGCAATATGTCAATTCAAAATTTAGCCTTACAAGGCAAGCACAACATCTACAATTCAATGGCATCGGGAGTAGCCGCAAGAATTCTAGAAATCAGAAAAGATGTAATAAGAGATTCTTTGTCAGACTTTGAGAGCATTGAACATAGGTTAGAGCCTGTAATTACTGTTTGCGATGTAGATTATGTAAACGACTCTAAAGCAACAAACATTAACTCTACTTGGTACGCCTTAGAAACTATCGATAAGCCAATTGTGTGGATAGTTGGTGGAGTTGATAAAGGAAATGACTACAGTATTCTAGATGAAATTGTAAAAGAAAAAGTAAAGGCTATTGTTTGTTTAGGAAAAGACAATAGTAAAATCAAAGCAGCATTTGATGGTAAAGTAGCCGATATTTTGGAAGCATCTTCAATGAATGAGGCGGTTGGATTATCATATCAAATGGCTGAAAGAGGAGATGTTGTGTTATTATCTCCTGCTTGTGCATCTTTTGATTTATTTGACAATTACGAAGACAGAGGTCGTCAATTTAAAGAAGCTGTTCGTTCACTTTAAAACTCTACAAAAACATGGAAACAAAAACAAATCAAAACCAAGCTGTAAAAACCACCAACCCTTTACTAGAAGCAAGGGCAGAGGTTATTTCTAAATTTTCGGATACTACCTTTCGTATTGAATGGATAAAAACCATAAAAGGGGTTGATTTTATTAACGATGCAAAATCATCTAATGTATTAATGTCGTTAGAGGCCTTAGAACAATGTAACTGTAATCTAATTTGGATTGCAAGTGATGAGTTTTTAAGTGCCGATTTTGGCTTAATTAAAGATGTTATTAAAGAAAAAGTGAAAGCTATTCTTTACATCTCAAAAATATCAAATCCTGAGCTAGAGCAAAATTGCAAAGGACTTGTAAATAATGTAATCAGATTAGGTTCTATTGATGAGGCGGTAGTGGCAAGTTTATCTTTTACCAATGAAGGAGATTGTGTGCTTTATTCTCCTGCAGCGCCCGGTTACACCCAGTTAGATACTTACCAAAACAGAGGAGAAAAATTTAACGCATCAGTTCAATTACTTTAATGCACGGACTAAGTAAATATATCAAGGGCGATAGAGCAATTTGGATAATTACCTTATTGCTCGGTATAGCTTCATTGTTATTGGTTTACAGTTCCATTGTTACACTTGCTTACAAGCATAGCGATGGGAATACCTTGAAATATTTATTTCGTCATGGGTTTTTTCTTCTTTCAGGTTTTTTGATTATTTATATCACTCACTCAATCAAATACACTTATTTTTCCCGCATCTCTCAGTTGTTGTTGTTTAGTTCCATTCCCCTGTTGGCGCTTACTCTAATTGTAGGAACTAACATAAACGATGCTTCACGTTGGTTAACCATACCTGTTATTAATCAATCATTTCAAACCTCAGATTTTGCCAAGTTAGCCTTAATAATGTATGTGGCCAGAATGCTTTCTGTAAAGCAAGACCAAATCAAAGACTTTAAAAAGGCTTTTCTCCCCATTATTATCCCGGTATTTGTGGTTTGTGGGCTAATTTTTCCTGCTAACTTTTCTACCGCAGCAGTGCTTTTTTCTGCGTGCATGGTATTAATGTTTATTGGAAGAATTCCAGTAAAATATCTTGTTTCATTAGCTTCTATAGGTGTTGTGTTAATAGTAATTTCTATTGGAGTTGCCAAGTTTGCTCCTGCGCTTTTCCCTAGGGCAGAAACATGGGTAAATAGAATCGAAAATTTCACATCAGATAGTTCAGGCGGAAACTACCAAGTAGAGCAAGCCAAAATTGCTATTGCTACGGGTGGCATTCAGGGTAAAGGTCCCGGAAACAGCACTCAAAGAAACTTCTTGCCTCACCCATACTCAGATTTTATTTATGCTATTGTGGTTGAAGAGTATGGCTTAATAGGTGGAGTGATAGTAATGTTTCTCTATTTGATGCTGTTTTTTAGAGCTATACGAATTGTAATAAAAACATCAAAAACTTTTGGGGCGCTATTGGTAATTGGTATTACGTTCATTTTGGTGTTTCAAGCCTTAATCAATATGGCGGTAGCGGTAAATCTACTGCCTGTTACAGGTCAGCCATTGCCTTTTATGAGTATGGGAGGTACTTCCATTTGGTTTACTGCGGTTGCAATTGGGGTTATACTTTCTGTAAGTAAAGAAATTGAAACGCAAAAGGCTAATAAGCCTAATGCGGTTTCTTCGTCTATTGTTGAATCTCAAAATGAGGAAGCAGATGAGCTCGCAGTCGCCTAAAGTTATATTAAGTGGTGGTGGAACCGGTGGGCATATTT
Organism: Crocinitomicaceae bacterium; assembly: GCA_018623405.1. Taxonomy (GTDB): domain Bacteria; phylum Bacteroidota; class Bacteroidia; order Flavobacteriales_G; family Salibacteraceae; genus JAAZVO01. The sequence goes on along the minus strand of JAAZVO010000055.1, from coordinate 9,261 downwards.
TTCCTGCAATAGCTATTGCTGATGAGATTCGTGCAAAACGGCCCGATGCAAAATTTCTTTTTGTAGGAGCGAAAGGCAAAATGGAAATGGAAAAAGTGCCTGAAGCAGGTTATAAAATTAAAGGACTTTGGATTAGTGGATTGCAAAGAAAACTTACCCTAAAAAACTTAAGTTTTCCTTTTAAAGTAATTAGCAGTTTAATAAAATCTAGAAGTATTCTTAATTCGTTTAAACCCGATGTTGTTATTGGTACAGGAGGTTTTGCAAGCGGACCGATGCTTAGGACAGCGGCAGCTAAAGGAATTCCAACCCTTATTCAAGAACAAAACTCATATGCTGGAATTACCAATAAGCTTCTTGCTAAAAAGGTGAATAAAATTTGTGTGGCTTATGATGGTATGGAAAAGTTCTTTCCAAAAGAAAAAATTGCATTGACAGGAAACCCCGTTAGGTCAAACGTGGTTGATATACAAGGGAAAAGAGAAAAAGCTATTGAGTTCTTTGGGTTAGATCCTGATAAAAAAACGCTACTTGTTGTTGGTGGCTCCTTAGGTTCATTAGTAATCAATAAAGCCATAAAAAGTGGTTTAGAAAGTTTAATTGAAAACGATATTCAACTTATCTGGCAAACAGGTAAAACCACATACACATCGATGAGTGAAGCAGCAGCGCCTTTTAAAGACAAAGGAGTGCACGTGCATGAGTTTATCAAGCCAATGGATCTTGCCTACGCTGCTGCAGATGTTGTGATTTCTAGAGCAGGAGCAATTGCGGTTTCAGAATTATGCCTAGTTGGTAAACCAATTATTTTGGTTCCATTTCCTTATGCTGCTGAAGACCACCAAAAGAAAAATACTGAAGCCTTAGTTAACCACAACGCTGCTATTATGGTTACCGATGATGAAGCAAACGAAAAATTGGTTAGTGAAGCATTAAGTATTTTTTCTAATGAAAAACTTGCTGAAAAGCTTGCCGAAAACATTACACGACTTGGTATTCAAGATTCTGCATCAATAATTGCCAATGAAGCCTTAAAACTTATTTCATCATGAAATTAAACGAGGTAAAATCGGTTTATTTTATTGGAATTGGAGGCATTGGTATGAGTGCTTTGGCAAGATACTTTTTTAGTAATGGAGCAAAAGTTGCCGGTTACGACCGCACAGAAACCAAACTAACAAAATCGCTTCAGCAAGAAGGTATTGAGGTGCATTTTGAAGAACAACCTCAGGGCATAGAAAAATACAATTTGGTTATTTACACTCCGGCAATTCCAAAAGCAAACAAAGAGCTTCAATACTGCATAGCCAAAGGTTTGCCTCTTAAAAAGAGATCGGAAGTATTAGGCGAGGTTTCTGCATTGTATCCTACAGTGGCTATTGCCGGCACCCATGGTAAAACATCTGTTACCTCAATGGTGAGTCATTTATTTAAGCAAGCAAACATTAATGTTACGGCTTTTTTAGGTGGAATTGCCTCTAATTATAACTCCAATTTAATTTTAAGCAACCCAACTCAAATCCAGGTTATGGAGGCAGATGAGTTCGATCGCTCATTTCTTAAACTTAAACCTTCAATAACAGCGGTAACTTCAATAGATGCCGATCATTTAGATGTTTACGAAAAAGCAGACACATTAGTAGAAAGTTATCAAGCATTTGCGGGTTTAGCAACCCAAAAAACCTTCTTGAAAAAAGAAATTCAAAATCAATTTTCCGGCATTTCCACAACTTATTCGATAACAGATAAAGAAGCGGATTATTTCGGTGCAAATATTTCTGTTACTGATGGCAATTATCAATTTGATTTGAATTTCGGTAAGGGCACAATAAAAAATTTGCGATTGGGTTTGGCCGGAAGGCACAATGTAGAAAATGCTGTTTTGGCCTCAGCTGTTTTTTTAGAAAACGGCGGTAACGAAAACCAACTCCGCGAGGGTTTAGCATCATTTAAAGGAATAAAACGAAGGTTTGAGAAGCAATTTGATTCGAATCAAAAAGTTTATATAGATGATTATGCCCACCATCCTACAGAAATAAAGGCCTTGCTAACCTCAGTTCGAGAAATGTATCCAAATGATAGCATCTGCGGTTTTTTTCAACCTCATTTGTTTTCAAGAACTAGAGATTTTGGTGATGGATTTGCTAAAGTTTTGTCAGAATTAGATGAAGTATACCTATTACCAATTTATCCTGCAAGAGAAGAGCCAATAGAAGGGATTTCTAGTGAATGGCTTCTAGAATCAATTGCTGTATCAAAAAAGGCAGTAATTCAACCTAATCAATTACCAAAAGTAGGTTTAGATTCTAATTGCAGGGTGCTTTTAACAATTGGTGCCGGAGATATTGATAAACAAGTAGAACCTTTAAAAAGTAAACTCCATGAAACCTTCAGTTAAGCGAGTTTTAAATATTACAGGTTGGCTTACAGGCTTGGTTTTCTTGTTTGTATTATTTGGTTTTAGCAATATCAAGCAAAAGAACTTGTCTTTTGGTGGAGTTAATATTCTTATTGATAGAAGTAATAATAACTACTTTATTCTTGAAAATGATATAAAAAGTATACTCAAGAATTTGGGCTATACTTTAAACGATTCTGATAAAGTAAGCTTAATTGACGTAAGAAAAATTGAAGACTTTTTAAAGGATAATCCTTTTGTGCAAGAGGCAAACGTTTATACAACCATAAATGGGGTGTTAAAAGTAGAATTGGTACAACGCAAACCAATTTTAAGGATTTTTAATACCAAGAATGAGAGCTTCTATTTAGACCAATTTGGTAAAATAATGCCTCTATCGTTCAGTTATGCTGCCAGGGTTTTGGTTGCCAATGGCGCAATTGACGTGGATTATTACACTTTGTACCGCATTTCAAAAAATCAAGAATGGAATATTGATAAGTTTCAAGAGTCCCTCTTGAAAGCTACTTCAAAATTTACCAATTTGTCGCCAACTCAGGCGGATTCTGTGCAAATGCTAAAACAATATATCGACTTGTTTAAAATGGCCAATTTCATTAGTCAAGATGAATTTTGGAATGCCCAAGTCTCACAGTTGTTTGTGAATGATGAAAAAGAGTTTGAATTGATTCCTCGTGTGGGGAATCACGAAATAATTTTTGGTGAAGCGGAAAAAATACCCTTCAAATTTGATAAGTTGATGGTGTTCTATAAAGAAGCCTTACCAAAAACCGGTTGGAACGAATATTCAACCATTAATTTAAAGTTTAAGAACCAAATAGTGTGTACTAAAATTTAACCTTATGCAACAACCTGACATCGTAGTTGGCCTCGACATTGGTACTACCAAAATTGCTGTACTTGTTGGAAAAAAGAACGAACACGGCAAATTAGAATTATTAGGAATGGGTAAAGCCCCATCACCCGGAGTTACACGTGGTGTAGTAACCCACATTACTCCTACTGTAGAAGCAATTAAAAAAGCGGTAGAAGAAGCCGAAGAACGTTCAGGCTATAAAATAAAAGCTGTTAACGTAGGTATTGCAGGGCAACACATTAGAAGCCTTCAGCATAGAGGAATAAAAACTCGCGATATTTACGAAGATGAAATTACCCAAGACGATATTGAGGCATTAGTAGCTGACATGTACAAATTGGTGATGATGCCGGGTGAAGAAATAATTGATGTAATTCCACAAGATTACACCGTTGATAACGAGCAGGGAATAACTAATCCTATCGGAATGTCAGGCGTTAGGTTAGAGGCTAATTTCCACATTATTACGGCACAAGTAGCTGCAGCAAAAAATATTACTAAATGTGTTGAGCGTGCGGGATTGCAGGTAACAGATATTACCCTTGAGCCCTTAGCTTCATCAGATGCTGTTTTAAGTGATGAAGAAAAAGAAGCCGGTGTAGTATTGGTTGATATAGGTGGCGGTACAACGGATGTTGCCATTTTTCAAGATAATATTATCAGGCATACTGCAGTAATTCCTTTTGGTGGAAATATCATCTCTGAAGATATTAAAGGAGGTTGCTCAATCATTAAGAAACAAGCCGAATTATTAAAAATTAAGTTTGGCTCAGCCTTAGCCTCAGAAAACCAAGAAAATGAAATTGTTGCAATTCCCGGATTAAGAGGAAGAGAGCCTAAAGAAATTTCATTGAAAAACTTGGCTTCCATTATTGAAGCTAGAATGGAAGAAATTATTGAACAAGTTTATTACGAGATTAAGATTTCAGGCTTTGAAAAAAAATTAATTGCAGGTATTGTAGTAACAGGTGGTGGCGCCCAATTAAAACATATTACTCAATTGTTTGAGTATGTTACCGGAATGACTACCCGAATTGGTTTTCCAACAGAGCATTTAGCAAGTGGAGCAGAAGAGGTTACCTCACCTATGTACGCAACAGGAGTTGGGTTAATATTAAAAGGCTACGAGAAGTTATCTAGGTCAAGACAACCGGAACCCACACCTTACGAAATTGAAATGGAAGAAAAGGCTCAAGAAGAAGAACAAACCTCAGAAGAGGAAGTTTCTGCTTCGGAAACACGCCCTGTAATTAAGAAAAGAACAAACTTATTTGATACGTTAATTTCAAAAACTACTAAGTTTTTTAATGACGACGAGATATAATAATCCTCAAAAACAATTATAAAATGCCTGAAAATATGAGATTCGACTTGCCCAAAAAACAATCTTCTATCATCAAAGTAATTGGTGTAGGAGGCGGTGGTAGCAATGCTGTTAACCACATGTACGAACAAGGAATTGGTGGTGTAGATTTCATCATCTGCAATACCGATCAGCAAGCGCTAGATATTAGCCCTGTGCCTCACAAAATTCAACTTGGCTCTACTTTAACAGAAGGTAGGGGAGCAGGCTCTATACCGGAGGTGGGAAAAAACTCTGCTATTGAAAATATTGAGGAGATTAGAGAAATTTTAAAAACCAATACCAAAATGGTTTTTATTACTGCAGGAATGGGCGGTGGAACCGGAACTGGAGGAGCGCCAATTATTGCAGAAGCTGCACGAGAAATGGGAATATTAACAGTTGGAATTGTTACCTTACCATTTCATTTTGAGGGCAGGAGAAGAAAGCAACAAGCAGACCTTGGAATAAAGGAATTAAGAGATCATGTAGATACCTTACTTGTGATAAACAATGATAAGTTGAGGGAGATGTTCGGTAATTTAACTGTGGGCGATGCTTTTGATCATGCAGATAATGTATTAACTACTGCAGCAAGAGGAATAGCAGAAATAATAACCAGAACAGGATACATTAACGTAGATTTTGAAGATGTTAGAACAGTAATGACCGAAGGTGGTGTTGCCATCATGGGGTCAGCTGAGGCTTCAGGTGAAAATAGGGCAATTGTAGCCGTGGAGCAAGCACTTTCATCTCCATTATTGAATGATAATCAAATTAAAGGGGCTAAGTATATCTTGTTAAATATCTCATTTGGATCTGAGGAATTATTGATGGATGAGATTACAGATATTACAGACTATATTCAAGAAGAAGCAGGAGCAACCGCAGATATTATTTGGGGGTATGGCAAAGATGAAACCATGGGCGACCAAATATCTGTAACCTTAATTGCAACAGGCTTTAATTCTAACGAACAAATAGTTGCAAATGAGGAAATCGAACAACGTAAAAAACCAAGAGTTTTTACTATTGATGATGATGTAAACACCAATTTGACAGCTCCTCTAAATAAAAGGCAATCTGTACCTGAGCCAAAACAGGAACCACAAAAAGAAGAAGAGCCTCAATTAATAAAAAAGGAAGTTAAGCAAAGCTCAATTGAGTTCGATTTAACGCCTCGAAAAATTGAAAAAGTAGATGGACCTACTTACACTGCTCCTCAACCAAAAGAAGAGCCTAAGGAAGAGAATCCAAAGCCAATGAGCTTTGAGCTTGAACCTAAAAAGGTGAAAGAAGATGTTGAACCTATTGTTCATCAATTGGGAGATGTAGATGATGAAGAGGAAGTAAATATTACTGAGGAAATAGGTTCAAAAAGTTCATCAGATGAAATAACAATGAGCAAGAGGGATACTCCCGGAAGTCATGTTACTGAGCTTTCCATGGAAGAACGCCAAAAAAGAGCAGAAGAAAGAATGATGCGTCTTAAAAGTTTAAGCAACCGTTTAAAGACACCAAACGGAATAGCTGACATGGAAAACGAACCTGCTTACGTTCGTAGAAAAATTGAGTTAGATGATGTTCCAAATTCAGGAGAATCTCAAGTTTCTAAATTTACCTTAACAGAGGTTGAAGATGAAAATGGAAACAAGCGAACTGAGTTAAAACAAAACAATTCTTTCTTACACGATAATGTAGATTGATATGACAATTTTTGAGCAAGTAAACGAGGATATTAAGGCCGCTATGAAGGCCAAAGAAAAAGATAAGTTAGATGCCTTGCGTGGGGTTAAAAGCGCTTTGCTTTTAGCGGCAACAGAAAAAGGTGGCGGTGGAAATGTGGATGATGCAACAGCATTAAAAATCATTCAAAAGCTGGTGAAGCAACGTAAAGATTCTGCTACCATTTTTAGAGAGCAAAATCGAGCCGACCTTGCTGAACCTGAAGAGCTACAGGCTGAGATTATTGAGGCATACTTACCCAAACAAATGGGTGAGGCAGAGGTAAAAGCAGAGGTTGCTGCAGCTGTTGAACAACTCGGTGCTTCGGGTATGAAAGACATGGGAAAGGTAATGGGCATGCTAAATAAAAAGCTAGCAGGTAAAGTTGATGGAAAAATGCTTGCTGATGCTGTTAAAGCAGCTTTGAGTTAATCAGATTTTAATTTCATACTTAACGTTATTCCTGCGAATGCAGGAATCTCATAAGAAATAAATAAATCCCGACTTTTTGTTGGGATTTTTTGTTTCTCTGAAACTGACTTTGTATTTTAAAAATTAAAAACCCCTCAGTGCAAAGCAAAGAGGGGTTCTTTTTTTGATTTTTTTAAAACTTAATACTCGTCTTCGTTAAAGAAGAAATCCTCCTTAGAGGGATAATCAGGCCAAATGTCTTCAATGTTCTCGAAAACCTCGCCCTCGTCTTCTAACTCCTGTAAATTTTCTACTACCTCCAGAGGAGCTCCGGTTCTGATAGCGTAATCTATTAACTCGTCTTTAAATGCAGGCCATGGTGCATCTTCTAAATACTGAGCTAATTCTAATGTCCAATACATACGCCTAAGATTATAGGGTTATAATTTTTGCAAATGTAATTTTTTGAATCACTTCTCAAAATGAAATTTATATTTCCTTTTATGGGTTGGGTTTCCATGCAACCTCTTGAGCATTAAGGTGTTGTGTTAAAAATCTTGATAAAACAAAAAAGTAATCACTTAACCTATTTAAATATTTTATCAAAATTTCGTCAATTTTAGCCTGATCTGCCAATTCTACACATCTGCGTTCAGCCCTTCTACAAACTACTCTGCATAAGTGAGCATGTGAAACGGGAATGGCTCCTCCGGGTAATACAAAATTCTTTAAATCAGGTAGTTGTTCATCCATTTTATCCATCCAAGTTTCTAATTGGGCAATCATTTCCTCATTTATTTTTGGAATGGTAAATCCCTTTGGTTCTTTTTCTAATGCCAAGTTAGAACCAATGGTAAATAGGTTATTCTGAATTTTATTCAATTGTTCGATTACCTCACTTATCGAAATATTATCTTTTAATAATCCGGTTTGACTATTGAGCTCATCTACAGTGCCGTAGGCTTCAATTCTTAAATCGTATTTGGCTACTCGGGTACCTCCCAATAATGAGGTTTGGCCTTTATCGCCACCTTTAGTATAGATTTTCATAAATGTAAAAATGAAAAATTAAGCAGTTTGTTCAATATCAGACTCTATTAGCCCATCTCGCATTCTAACAATTCGCTTTGTTCTTTGCGCAATATCCTCCTCATGTGTAACAATTACAATGGTATTGCCTTGTTCGTATATTTCTTCAAACAATTCCATTATTTCATGCGAAGTTTTGGTGTCAAGGTTTCCTGTCGGCTCATCTGCTAATATCAAAGAAGGTTTATTTACCAAAGCTCTTCCAACAGCTACTCTTTGTCTTTGCCCACCCGAAAGCTCATTTGGTTTATGGTCCATCCGGTCTGATAATCCTACTTGCTCTAAAACTTCTTTGGCGCGTTCCTCTCTGTCTTTTTTGCTTAATCCGGCATATACTAGGGGCAAAGCAACATTGTCTAAGGCTGTATATCTAGGGAGGAGATTAAATGTTTGGAAAACAAAACCTATTTCTTTATTTCTAATTTCAGCCAATTGGTTGTCTTGAAGCTTAGAAACATCATGACCGTTTAAAACATATTTTCCACCTGTTGGGGTATCTAAACACCCTAAAATATTCATTAAGGTAGATTTGCCTGAACCTGAAGCCCCCATTAAGGCAACGTATTCATTAGGCGAAACATTTAGCGTAATATCTTTCAAGGCTTTTACAATTTGGGTTCCCACTTTAAAATGCCTTGAAATGTGTTCTAGTTGCAGCACATCTTGCATGTTTCAAAAGTAATTTTTTGGGCTTCATTTCAATAAACCTTTACACAAAAGGCGATTTTTGGTGTTTATGGTGGCTTGAAGTGTTTAAAGCTTAATTTGCCAAATGAAATTTGACCTAAATTCTAAACTTTTACAATGGCTAATATTAGTATTGTTGGCCTTTACTTGGGGAAGTTCATTTATTCTAATGAAACGTGGTTTAGAATCTCTTACAAGTATTGAGGTAGCTGCATTTAGAATATTTTTTGCGTTTTTGGTTTTGTTTCCATTTGCTTTTAAGCAATTTAAAAAAATTAAGGTTAAAAATGTATTTCCTATTTTTTGGGTAGGGTTCTTTGGCAACTTTATTCCGGCGTTCTTATTTGCTTACGCCCAAACCAAATTAAGCAGCTCTTTAACGGGAATGCTAAATTCATTAGTGCCTTTTTTTACTTTGGTAATAGGTATTTCATTTTTTAAAGCCAAAAGCAAATGGTTAAATGTTATTGGTGTTTTTGTGGGTTTGATTGGTGCAGGAGGGTTAGTTTTTATAAATAACCCAAACTTAAATTTTGATGAAAACTTATTGTTTAGCCTGCTTCCAATTTTTGCGACTATATGTTACGCCTCTAGCCTAAATACCATAAAATATTACTTGGGTGAGTTAAAACCATTAACTGTTACCGCTTTAGCGTTTTCTTTTACAGGACCTATAGCCATAGCCTTTTTGTTGTTTGATGGCTTTTATTTAGGTAATTCAGCAAACTTTTT
>JAAZVO010000281.1 GCA_018623405.1 Crocinitomicaceae bacterium | reverse complement strand
CATTGAGCAAGAACCGGTAAAGGTTGCGCCTGGCTCAATAGATAACTTTCCGGTAATAATATCTCCATTTATAGAGGCAGAGCTTTGCATGGCTAAAAGTTCTTTAACGGTAATTTTACCCTTTATCTTGCCGGATACATTTCCGTTTTGGCAAATTACATTTCCATCTACAGAGCCTGTTTCTCCTATAACCACTTTGCCCGAAGATTTAATGGCACCCACTAAAACACCATCTATTCTCATGTCTCCATTGGTTTCAATGTCCCCATTTATAGTGGTTCCTTTAGCAATGTGGTTTGGGGTAAATGAGCCACCCTTGTTTCCTTTTCCCATTGAATTTTTGTTCTTGTTAAACATCGGAAAATTTTGGCAAAAGTAACAAAATCAACAGATTAGGTTAATTGGTTTCTTCTAGGTAAGTTTTAGAGAAAAACTCAAGGTACTCAGGCACGTTCTTTTTTTGAAAGAAGATTGGATAATTTTCAAAAGAAATCACAAAGAAATCGTACTCTTTTTCATTTATCTCTTTTAGGTAAGACGTGTTCTTTTTGAATACTTGATAAAAAAGTAATGCCTTTTCATCATCTTCGAAATCTTTAATAGATACCATTTGGTGGTCTTTATCCAGAAAAATAGCATTAATCTTTAGGTTATCTGTTTTGAAATATTGACTGTTAAAATTTGAGATGGCAATTTTTACCTTACTGATATCCATATCTAAGTTTGGTACAATCAATACAGCAGTATGGCTAGACTCCATCGTAATGGCATAACCTTTTTTCATCATTTCTTCTAACTCAGCCTGTTTTTTTGCTTCTTCTTGAGATTTTTGCCAATAAGCCAATATTTCTGCTGCTTCTTTTCCTTCTTCGTTGTTGCTGTAATCTTTTGACAAAGACTCTAATTCCGAAATAAATGTTTCTTTTTCCCCTATCATTCCTTTGGCTTTTGCTTTTAACAGTAAAAACTTAGGTTTTAAATTATTGTCAGGGAATTTCGCATCAGATTCGTCGCAGCTCATGATACAAGCTTTGTAATAGCCACGTTGGTAATAGCCATACGTTTTTTCGTAATAAGCCACTAGCTTAGCTCGCTCTGCATTTTCTTCTTTAAAATAATCAGGGTTTTTAATAAGTAAGGCATAATCTGAGTCGGGGTACTTGTTTAGTACTAGGTTTTTGTAGTATTCTGCCTTTGCGGAATTGCCCTCTGCCTCGTGCATAAGGTATAATCTGTAGTGGGATACAAGATGATAATCGCTTGAGTCAAACCTGTCAACTAATTTCTCTAAAGTTTCTATCGACTTGTAGTTGTCTTCTAATTGGTCTTTATACACTATGCCAAGGTCGTAATAGGCTTTTTTAAGTTTTGTGTTAGAAGCTTCAAGGGCTTCTTCGTCAAACGGAATTTCTTGCAAATAGTACTCTTTTGAGGTTGGGTCATTAGAGCGGGTAGAGTCAGCGCCATCACCATCAAGGGCTGCCTGTTCTTCGAAAACATTATCAAAATTCCCCTTACTTTCTTTATTACTGCGTCTCCAATTATCTTCATTTGGCCGCCCCCCCCAAATTCGCTTAAACTCGTTTGCCCCAAAACTTATGGCGGTTGGGTTATAGAAATACCACTTTCCGTTGCCCTCGCTAGGCATTGCATTGTAGAGCGGTTGGTCATCTCCAAAACCAAAGTTGTCTAGCTCTGCTTCTCGCTCTTTTCTTTCTTGTTCTCTTTCGTAATTATCAATAACATCGTAAATAAGATCCTCTAGCTCTTCCTCAGACATGTTTGCTAGGGCTTGAACACTATCTTCATACTCAATGATTTTTATGTTTTTTACCAACTCATTTAGGCTATTGCTAATTCTTAGAATTTTATCGAAGTCAGGGTGCTCGGCATTCAAGTATGTTGTGGTAGAGTCATAATATTTCTGAGCTGTTTCGTAATTGAGTTTTGCGAAGTACAACTCAGCTAGTTTGTAGAATGATAGTCCTTTTTGCTCAGTATTTGTTGTGCTTGATTTAGCAGAAAGTTTTAGGGCCTCAATACCCTGTGCTTCATCACCTTGTTTCAAATATATTTCGGCAAGGGCGTAATAGATTTGGTCAAAATAATCAAGGTTTTTATCGTCCTTGAGCATTTTATTTAAGATTTCAATAATCTCTCTAGAGTTTCCATCGCCACTGAAAGAGGTTGCTAAGTTTATTTTAGCATAAAACTCCATTTCATATTCGGGGTGTCTTTTTATAACTTCCTTAAAAAAAGCAATAGATAGATAAGAGTCGCCCTCTAACTGATAAAGTTGTGCAAGAATGTAAAGTAACCTTGTTTTTAGTTTTTTCTTTTTTGTGAGTTCTGCGGCATACTTTATTTCGGGGATAGCCATTTCATAATTTTCTTGTTTGATGTAAAAATCTGCTGCTACCAATGATTTATCCACCAAATATTCTTTTGGGATATGCCTATCGTTTTCTAAAAGGGTTAGTATTTTTTCGGCTTCGTAGAAATTTCCTTTTTCGATGTTGGTTCTAATTAACCAAAACATGGCCGGATATTTTTCGGGCTCGTTTTTAAATTCCTTGGCGATGTATGTAAAAAATGATTTTGCCTCGTTGTATTCGTGTTTGTAGAAATTGGCTTGCCCAATTACCATGTAGGCATCATCAATCCATTTGCAATATTGTTTGCCCCTAATCTCCATGCTGTGCATTTCAATAACACGTGAGCATTTTTCAATGGCAGCATCCATTTCTGAAGCAACAGATTTAGCTTCTTCTTCGGTACCATAAATGTAAATTGGCAATAAGGTTTTGTAATCTTCCTCGTAGTTAGACTCTAGTTTTTTAACTCCCTCTCTTACTTTTTCTCTAGCGTTGTAATACCCGTTAAATTTTGCCGTTACATTGTGGTAACTTCTGTTCACAAAAGAGTTCTTCTCTTGAGAGCACCCCATTAAAAGCACCAAAAAGGCAAAAAGAAAAAGTAAAGCGGAAAATCTCAAACAGACAAGTTTTAGTGTTCACCTACCTAAGGTAGAGTTCCATAACTTAAAAACGGCAAAATTATTTTATTTTTCAAGGAATTGAATTAGAAAGCCTTAATTCTGTAATTATCATATTTGCAAAAAACACGAAAGTTGGCAAAAAACCAAGAAAAGCAAAAAAAAGTCATTAAGAAGCTTAAAAACAAGTTTAGGCTTGTGGTGATAAACAACGATACTTTTGAAGAGCGCTTTTCGCTGTTATTAACGCCCCTTAATGTTTTTACCGTAGTGGGATTAGTAGTAATTTTATTCTCAATAGCTTTAGTTTCACTTATTGCTTTTACACCAATTAGGGAGTTTATTCCCGGTTACTCTGATTTGGCTACCAAGCAAATGGCTACTTATGCTGCTTTTAAAGCAGACTCACTAGAGTTTGAGCTACACCAAAACAAACAGTACTTGGAAAACATCAGGAAGATATTATCTG
>JAAZVO010000054.1 GCA_018623405.1 Crocinitomicaceae bacterium | reverse complement strand
TAGAAAAGCTGAAAGTTACTATCAAAATTTATTAGAAGAAAAACAAAAACAAGAAGAAAGTAACTCATAACTATGGAGAATAAATTACACGAAGCATCTAGCACTACTGAAACTAGAGACGTTGAAGAAATCACTCAAAAGTCTGGAAACATCTATAAGTCAATAGCAATATTGGCAAAAAGATCAGATCAAATTTCTTTAAATGTTAAAGAAGAACTTACCGCCAAACTTGAGGAATTTGCCTCTTCAAATGATAATTTAGAAGAAATTTTCGAAAACAGAGAGCAAATTGAGATCTCAAAATACTACGAGAGACAACCTAAACCAAATAGTGTTGCCTTAAAAGAGTTATTAAACGATGAGATCTATGTTCGTAACCCTAAAGCGGAAGACGAATTTTAATTTATGCTTCGCGGCAAAAAGATTGTTCTTGGGGTAACCGGAGGAATTGCCGCTTATAAAACTGCATTTTTAGTAAGATTATTAATTAAAGCCGAGGCTGAAGTAAAAGTTATTTTTACTCCCTCGGCTTTTGATTTTGTATCTCCTCTAACTTTTTCTACCCTTTCAAAAAATCCTGTAGTTTCAGAATTTACTCAAAACGCAAAAACAGGGGAGTGGACTAACCATGTAGCCTATGGAGCATGGGCAGATTTATTGATAATAGCCCCTTTAACAGCCAATACGCTTGCAAAAATGGCAAATGGTATTTGCGATAATTTTCTATTGGCTACTTATTTGTCGGCAAAGTGCGAAACTATTGTGGCACCTGCTATGGATTTAGATATGTTTGCCCATGCAACTACAAAAGCCAATTTAGAAAAATTGAAATCATTTGGAGTTAAAATATTACCATCTCCAAAAGGAGAGCTTGCAAGTGGCCTAGAGGGAGAGGGGAGAATGGCTGAGCCGTACTATATTTTTGAGAAAATTGAAAATTATTTTAATAGCCATAAAACTTTAATAAATAAGCGTATTGTTATTACTGCAGGTCCAACACACGAACCTATTGACCCGGTAAGGTTTATTGGAAATAGATCTTCGGGAAAAATGGGTTATGCCCTAGCAGCAGAAGCTTTAGAACGTGGCGCTCTAGTTTCTTTGGTTTCAGGGCCTACCACTCAAAAGTTGACTCATAAAAATTTAAAGCTAATTTCTGTAAACACAGCTCAGGAAATGTTTGATGCTACAACTCAACATTTTAAAGATGCTGATATGGGAATTTTTGCAGCTGCTGTGGGAGACTACAAAGTGAAAAACCCATCTGATAAAAAAATAAAGAAGCAAACTGAGCAGACATTAGTTTTAACAAAAAACCCCGATATTCTTGCTGAGTGTGGTTCATCAAAAAAAGAAAGTCAGTTGGTGGTAGGTTTTGCCCTTGAAACAAATGATGGTGAAAAGTATGCTAAAGACAAGTTGATAGCCAAAAATGCAGATTTTATTGTCCTCAATTCTACTCAAGATAAAGGGGCAGCCTTTGGGCATGATACTAACAAGGTTACTTTGGTTAGCAGAGGCAATAATCCGCTTTCATTTGAGTTAATGACAAAACAAAACTTAGCCAAGCAATTGTTTGATATTTGGGAAAAACACCTTTAATGTTTAAGTATCTAGTTTCTATATTTTTATTTTTTCAAGCCATTCTTTCATTTGGACAAGAGATAAAATGTACAGTTGAAATCAATTCTTCTCAGCTTGCTGTAAACGATCCTGTGCTTTTTGATAATATGAAACAATTGGTGTATGACTTTATCAATAACCGAAAATGGACTCCCGATAATTTCAAAAACAATGAAAGAATAGAATGTAGCATGCTAATAAACCTTACTAAAAGAGTAAGTAACGAGCGTTATGAAGCTACAATTCAAATATCATCTAGAAGACCTGTTTACGGATCGTCATACAATACCACTTTAATTTCTCACCTCGATAAAGATTTCAATTTTAATTTTCAGCAATTTAGTGTTCTTGAATTTTCAGATAAAGAGTTTCTAAGCAACTTAACATCTGTATTAACCTATTACGTTTATTTAGTTTTAGGTCATGATTACGATACTTTCTCGCCTGAAGGGGGAACTCCATATTACCAACAAGCATTAAACATTGTAAATAACGCTCAAAGCTCAGAAGAACCCGGTTGGCAGTCTTTTGAAAACCAATTAAACAGGTATTGGATTATTGAAAACACCTTAAGTCCAAGGTTTGCTGACCTTAGAACAGCTATGTATATCTACCACCGAGAAGGACTAGATAAAATGAGTGAAAACGCTGAAGAAGGAAGAAAAAAGATTTTTGAGGCCCTACAAAAGTTATCCAATGTGCATCAAAATATGCCTAATTCTATAAACCTCAGAATGTTTTTTAATGCAAAGGCAGATGAAATAGTAAACATCTATTCTGATGCCCCAAGAGAGGAGCAAAACAAGGTAATAAACCTTTTAAACTCAATTGACCCTGCAAATACCAACAAATACCAAAAGATTTTAGAATAAGTTTTGCATTTTTATGCCTTATTCTAGAAGATGATCAACTCGCTGTATATCAATAATTTTGCATTAATTCAATCTCAAAAGATTGAGTTTTTTGATGGATATTCTGTTTTTACAGGCGAAACTGGTGCAGGAAAATCTATTCTTTTTGAGGCCCTCGATTTTTTACTTGGCAAAAGAGGCGATGTAAAAAGTATAAAAGAAGGAAGTGAAAAAGCCATTATTGAAGGAGAATTTGATTGGAAAAGTGAAGCTTTAAAGAATTTACTTTCAGAAAATCAAATTGATGTTATTTTCCCATTAATAATAAGAAGGGAGATATCTAGCAACGGAAGATCTAGAGTGTTTGTAAACGATACCCCTGCCAAAGTGGGCTTGGTTAAAAAAATTGCATCCCTTTTTCTAAATCTTCATACCCAACACGAAATTTTGGATTTGTTAAGTCCAAAAAGTCAGCTAAAATATCTCGATGAGTTTGCAGGACTTCAAAATAATTTGAAGAGTTTTTCCAATAAATTCAACCAACTTAAAGCACAGCAAAACTTACTTGTAGAACTTAAAACCAAAGAATCTGAAGCAAAAAGAGATAAAGATTACTTCTCGTTTTTAGTATCAGAATTAGACGATGCCAATATTACAAATGGGGAAGAGCAAACCCTAGAAGAAGAATTGGAAATTCAAGAAAATGCTGAAGAAATAAAAACTGCGTTTTATAACATTCATCAATTAGTTTATGCGGAAACAACAGGTGTTTACGATTTAATTTATGGAGCAATAAATACTCTTGGAAAAGCAGTTAAAGTTCCTGCCTTAGAAAATTTAACCGATAGGTTAAGGTCTGTTTTGGTAGAAATTGAAGATATTGGAAATGAGGCAGAGCAGAAGGGAGAGGAGTTGGTTTTTGATGAAGCCCAAAAAGAAAAATTAAAAGACAGATTAGACCTCTTAAATAATCTATTGGCAAAACACCATGTTAAAAGCTCAGAAGAACTATCAGCCATTAAAGCCAATTTAAATGAAAAACTACTAAGTATAGGCAGTTTAGAAACTGAAATAAAAGAAACCGAAGCATCCATTAAAAATTTGAATGCTACTCTTATTGATTTATCAAAAGCTATATCCACAGAAAGGAAAAAACAGGCTAAAATTTTCAAATCTGAAGTTTTAAGAACTGCTCAAAGCCTTGGAATGCCGTCGGCAACATTCGAAATTGAATTCACAGAAAAGGAACTTTCGGTAAATGGTATTGATGATGTCAATTTTTTATTCTCAGCCAATAAGGGTGTTTCACCAAAACCAATTCAAAAAGTTGCCTCCGGTGGAGAGCTTTCAAGAATAATGCTAAGTTTAAAATCGGCACTTTCGGATAAAGTGGCTTTACAAACTCAAGTTTTTGATGAAATTGACTCAGGTGTTTCAGGAGAGATAGCTCATAAATTTGGAGAAACATTCAAACATCTTGGAGATAAAATGCAAGTAATTGCAATTACCCACCTGCCACAAGTAGCAGCACTAGCAAAATACCATTACCATGTTTCTAAAAAAGAAGAAAATGGAGTGGCAGTTTCAGAGATAAAATTGCTTTCAGCTGATGAAAGAATATTTGAAACAGCAAAACTTATTAGCTCAACAAAAATTACTGATGCATCTCTAGAAAATGCAAAACAATTATTGAGCAACTAAAATTTATATTTGTCGCAATCAAATTACAAACTATGGGCATTTTAGAAGGAAAACGAGGAATTATTTTTGGCGCTTTAGATGAAAACTCAATCGCTTGGAAAGTAGCTGAACAGGTGCATAAAGAAGGGGGTAGCTTCACATTAACCAATGCTCCAATTGCTTTGCGTATGGGAGCCATTAACAAATTAGCCGAAGATTGCAATGCTGAGTTAATTCCTGCCGATGCAACTAGTGCCGAAGATCTTCAAGCACTTTTCGAAAAAAGTATGGATAGTTTAGGAGGTAAAATAGATTTTGTTTTGCATTCTATCGGAATGTCGCCCAATGTTAGAAAAAACAAACATTATACAGACTTAAATTACGATTGGTACCACAAAACACTTGATGTTTCTGCTATGTCTTTCCATAAAGTATTAAGCACTGCTTACAATATGGATGCAATGAATGATTGGGGTTCAATTTTAGCCTTAACCTATATTGCTGCACAGCGTGTTTTTCCTGATTACAATGATATGGCTGATGCAAAATCAATGTTAGAATCTATTTCGAGAAGTTTTGGTTATCACTTTGGCGTAAAAAATAAAGTTAGGGTTAATACCATTTCTCAATCTCCAACACCAACCACTGCAGGAAAAGGTGTTAAAGGTTTTGATCAGTTTATTTCTTATGCTGATAATATGTCGCCACTAGGTAATGCAGATGCAGAAAGTTGTGCAAAATATTGTGTTGCATTGTTTTCAGACCTAACCAAGTATGTTACTATGCAAAATTTATTTCACGACGGCGGATTCTCAAATACCGGAGTGAGTAGCGACATAATAGAGAAAATGTAAAATGGCTTTTCCTTGGACCAAATTTGCTGAAGCAGGTCCTTTTTTTTTAGGTAGTAAATCCAAATACAGAATTCATTCTCCTTTTGTATTTGGTTTTATCAATTTTTTCGAGCAATCTAAATTAACTAACCTACCCAATTTTAATTTTATTGAGGCAAAAAGGTTAACTTATTTAAGCAATCACCAAAAGGTTGATTTTACTCATATAGGAGGAGGTTCTAGAGTGTTAAGCTCTTCACCATCAAAAACTGTAAAGCAAATATCCTCATCTGCCGTTTCAAGTAAAACAAAATCACACCTTATTTACAGGTTGGCAGAGTTTATTTGTCCAACAAAAGTTATCGAAATAGGTACTTCACTTGGAATAAACTCAATGTATTTAGCCTCCTTACCAAACACGAATTTTGTAGGCATCGAACCTGTTGACTTTTTCTATAATGAAACCAAAAAAAATCTTATTGATCTTGGTTTAATTGAGAGTTGTAAACTTTATCATGGGAAGTTTCAAGAAATATTGCCGCATCAAAACTTTAAAGAAGGTGAGAAGGTTTTTATTTACTTTGATGGAGATCATACAAAACAAGCTGTAATTCAGCTGATTGATATAATTTCTAAATGGAAATCAATTGAATTATTTGTATTGATGGATGATATTAGGTGGAGCAAAGAAATGCTTGAAGGTTGGAGATTATTTAAAGATTCTACTGATTTTTCTTTAAGTCTAGATATGTTTCAATTGGGATTGGTTTCTACGGTTTCTAAACATCAAAAAGAAGAATTTAAGATTTTTAATAGGAAAATTTTTTACTCTTTGCTTAATTGAATGTTAAGACTTGCATAAAATTAGTCGAAAAATGGATTTTTGTAAAATTTATTTTACGTACTTGTTCATTTTGATAGTTGTAATGGTTTATTTTTCTTAAAGGTTTGATTTGTAGTATTATTTGCAGGGCTAATTAAAATTAAATTCTAATCAATTATTGAGAAATTTCCAAAATATGGGATATTTAGAATTTCAAATCTAAAATAAAATTAATATTGTATTCGAAAAACGACCTTTTTTAAGTGTAACCTTAATTCAGTCAATTAATTGGAATTTTTAATTTAGTTTTGAATTAATAAACCAAAAAACGTATAATCCCAACGAAAAGAAAAGAATCATGCACCAAGTATTAAAAAACATTAGAATCTTAAGAAAGATTAAAGGGTATAGCCAAGATTATATCGCTAAGAAGATGAATATAACGCAATCTAGTTATGCGCGTTTTGAGAATCAAGGCGTAAAGATTGATTTCAACATCATCGAGAAAGTTTCAGAAGTTCTAGAGATGGACATTTGTTACGTAATTAACTACCACAACGCTGATAAGAAGAGTGAAAATGATTTTGTTTACCAGGATCAGAAAGAGTTATTGAAGAAAATCAATAATCTTTCAGATAGAAATGCTTATTTAATGAAAATGAATGAGCAACTTCAAAAACAGTTAAAAGATAAAGACCATATTATAGAGTTGTTAAAACAACAGGCTAATATTGTTGTAAACAACTAATTCAATAAAAAATTAGCAGAAAAAAAAAGGGAGGCAATTGCCTCCCTTTTTTTGTGGTTTATTAATTAACTTTTCTTTTCTTTTTCTAGCTTTTCCATGTCTTTTATAAAGTCTTCAATTTGCTCAACTGATAACCTCTTTCCAATTATCTTTTTGTCTTTATCCAAAATATAAACAACAGGAGTAGAGTAGATGTCGTAAACATCTCTAAAATTTAAGCTATTTAGCGTAGTAACACCCTTTGCTAAGTAATCATAAGCGTTTTTGTTTATCTCAGGAGTGTCTGATACGTTTATCCATGGAAGTTTATTGTCTTTCACATATTTCTTCCAATCTTTAATTTCAAGCTCAGTACCTACTGCAAAAACCTCCATTTTGTATTCATCCTTAAAGTCTTCATAAAACTTTTTCAATTTTGGAGTGGCTTTTTTGCAATGGCCACATCCTGAATCCCAAAAATAAAGCACTGTATATTTTGCATCTATACTATGTAAGTTATGCCATTTACCGCCTGTATCAGGTAAAATAATATTTTGTGCTACCTTGTTTAATAATAATGGTTTCAATGTCATTGCACGTTCTGAAATTTTTCCAAGGTTGGTTGAGTCAACCCAAAAAGCTTCGCCGCTCATGTAGTAATTTTCAACCATATGCACAAAAACGGCATCCATACCCATTATTTTAGACTTTTCGTAAGTGTTAGTTATATAATGCACTGAATATTTAAAGAGCTCATCGCTTGCCTTGGCTTTTCCAATAATATTATCGGCTGCTTTATTGATTGAGTCCGGTATTTGTGGAGTTAGCTTTTTGATATAATATTCTAATTTGTTATGGTAAATAGGTGTTCTAACCAATCTATCGTCAGAGAAATCGATATTATCTAAATAGTGATTTCTGAAATATTTGAATTTTGCTTTGTCAGCATCTTCACCTTCTTTAATTGGTAAATCTTCAGGAATTTCCGGGTCAGGGGTAGTTGAGAAAACTTTGGCTGCAAAAGTTTCTTTATTTGTTTCAAGAAAATCTTTTTGCCAAGCCTTAACTTCTTTGTCTAATTGGTTTAGTTTTTCTTTTAGTTCTTCAACTTTTTTATCATCATCAGTTTTTCCTAACTCTTCTTTAATTGGTTTTGCTTCACCTTGTTTGTCAGACAGGTATTGCATGTATTGATAGAATGCTTCATTTTCTTTTGAACCTTTTATTTTCATAGCATTTACAAGGTTTCCACGCTCGGTTTCCATTGTAAATTCTGTTTCATTTATAATAAATTCAAAGTATGATTTCCTATCGGGAAGCACCATCATATAAATACCTGACGGATAATCTTTCATTCCTGAAAAACTAAAATAACCTTCATTATTTACGTCTGCAGTATCTTTATAATACTGTTTGCCTCCATAATAGTTAGCCATAAATATGATGGTGTCTTGAAGTCCTTTAATTCTAAATTGAAGATTGAATTCTTTTTTTTCTCCTACAGAGGGCTTTTGGGTGAATGCAGGTAACATTAACATAAGGCCAAAAGTAGCTATCAATAATTTCTTCATAGTTCTTTTATTGTATTCTTCAAATGTGAAATTGGGCTGCAAATATCACAATCTCTTTAACACAACATTAACAGGAATTAAGCCAAGTTTATATTGTACAAAGCAGGGCTTAAAAATTAGTATGTTTGCGAGTCTCAATAGACACGAATGGTAGAAGAAGTAATCGTTACAGGATGTGCAGGGTTTGTTGGTTCTAATTTAACCAAAAGACTATTAGATGCAGGAATAAAAGTAAATGGTGTAGATAATTTTAGCTATGGTGAGCAAAGGAATATTGAACCATTTAAAAACCACCCCAATTTTAAATTTACTGAAGGTAATTTAATAGATCCTTCAACTATAGAAAACTTAAGCGGTCAAGTTTTGGTGCATCTAGCATCGCAAAAAATCCCGAGGTATTCAACGGCTTATCGCACGCTTGATGAGAACTATGCCATGTTAAAAAATGTAGTTAACAAGTGCTTGAAAGATAAAATAAGAGTTGTATTTGCTTCTACTTCAGATATTTATGGTAAAAACCCTAATATACCATTTACTGAAGATTCTAATATTGTTTTAGGGCCAAGTTTAGTTAAACGTTGGGCTTATGCTTTATCGAAATTTTATGGTGAACATTTATTAATTGCTAACCAAGAAGAATTCGGATTAGAGTATACCATTATTAGAATTTTTGGCTCCTACGGGCCAAATCAAAATTTAACATGGTGGGGAGGACCTCAATCTTTATTTATTGAAAGGGCTTTTAAAAATGAGGAAATTGAAATTCATGGAGATGGCCTTCAAACAAGAACATTTACTTATGTTGAAGATACTGTAGACGGATTTTTTAGGGCGGTTACCATGAAAGAAGCGGTAAACGAAATATTTAATGTAGCATCTGAACCTGATGAGGAAATAACAATTTTAGATTTAGCCAAAAAGATTTGGCAATGGGTGAATGGTAATGGTGCTGAGGCTAAATTGAAATTCATTCCCTACAAGACATTTGGAAATTACGAAGATGTTAGAAGGAGAGTGCCATCCATAGATAAAATTAAAAAAGAACTAAACTTTAAGCCAAAATACAACCTCGAAACAGGTATGAAAAAAACAATCGTTTGGCAAAAAGAAGTAATGGGATTATAAAAAATGATCTACTTTTTAGTTCCGGTATTTAATGAAAGTAAAAACTTAGCGGAGTTAGCCAATAACCTTCTCCTTACTTTACCCGATCAAGAAAAGTTTTTTGTTTTTGTTGATGATAAATCAACAGATAATACTGTTGAAACCATTTATTCGCTTTTTCCTAAAAATAACCTAAAGGTTATTGAAAAAGCAGAAAATGCCGGACCGGGAGATTCATTTAATAAAGGATTCAAATGGGTTATTGAGCACTCAACAAATGATGAAGACAAAGTAGTTACCGTTGAGGGAGATAATACTTCAGATATTTCTATACTTCCGGTTATGCTTGCTAATGCTAATATGGGATTTGGTTTGGTATTAGCATCCGTATATGCCCAAGGAGGCGGGTTTGATCAAACTAGCGCATTTAGAAAAATTATCTCATTTATTGCCAATATGACTTTTAGGGCACTTTTTAACCTAAAGGTGTTAACTATGAGTTCTTTTTACAGGGTTTATTCAGTTGGACTCCTAAAACGTATAGCTGCAAAATTTGGAGACTTAATTAATGAAAAGGGATTTATTTGTATGCTTGAAATACTCTTGAAAGCAATTAAATGTAATCCCAAAATCATTGAAGTTCCTATGATTCTCCACTCAAAGAAAAGGGTAGGAAAATCGAAAATGAAGATTTTTAAAACTACCTTAAGTTATCTGAAATTCTTATTTTCAAATTACCAAAAACTTAAAGCCTAATGGCTCAACGAAACAAACCAAATAAAAAGCAAAAAGTATCCTCTAAACCTTCACCAAATGTTGGTTTACCTAGCAATAAGCCAACAGAACTTTCAAACTTTTTGAATTGGAAACTTTTAGATAAGTATGCTTGGTACCTAATTGGAATTTTAACCATAATAGGATTTGGCTTGAGGGTTTACCGAGTTGACTTTTTAACCCTGTGGGTAGATGAGTATATTCACGTAATGCGTGCTCGCGATTTTTTATTGTATGGTACAAGTTTGCTCAAAGGCGAGAATAATGGGGTTATCCTTACATTTTTTATAGTTCCTCTATTTAAGTTGTTCTCTATAGATGAGTTTTGGGCAAGGTTTCCTAACGTAATTTTCGGAACACTATCAATTCCACTTATATTCTATGTTGGAAGAATGTTATTTAATGCTCCTATCGGGTTTATCGCAGCATTTATTTCTACTTTTTCTTGGTATGCCATACATTGGAGCAGAATGGCTAGGAATTATGCTTGTTTCGAGTTTGCTTACCTTTTATTAATTATTGTTTTTTTTAAAGCTTGGGAACTTAGGAAGCAAAACCCTGAAGGAGAAGGTTTTTTCGATAAATGGGGATTTGATAAAAAGCATTTGTTGTGGCTTTTTCCTGCCTTATTGTATGCTTTTTTAAACCACCAACTTACTTTCTTTTTTGCTTTTTCGGCAGGTACCTATGCATCTGTAATAGCTGTAAATAATATTGTTAAAAAAAGGCCAAGTGCTTTTTTAAGTAAATATTCAATAATTCTTTACCCTTTTGCAGCAATTGCAGCTATAATGTTTATGCCCTTTTTGGGTGATTTAATTAGTCCGATTTTATTGTTGTTTTTACCTCAAAAAGCTGTTACTTGGGTAATTCCAAATTGGGAGTTTATAGGAAACATGTTTAACGATCCTGAAAAAAGGTACATTTCATTTGACCTTTATAATGGTGTGTTACAAACAGATTTACCCTATCTACATTATTTAGGTTATGCCGGCTTTATCTTGGCATTTTTTATAAATAGAAAATCAGCCTTATTTATTAGTTCCTTTTTTATTATTCCGTTTTTTTTAATGAGCTTTGTTTTTAGAGACCCTGCATTGCCTAGGTATTTACTTTACATTACCCCCTTTTTCTTAATTGCAGTTGCCTCGGCAATTTACTTTCTGTGGAATAATATTTTATCAAGAGCAGTAGCTCAGTCATTACAATCAAAATTAATTACCAAGGTAGCTGTTTATGGACTCACGCTATGGTTGGTATTTATTGACCTACCATTTAAAGAAGCACAAGCTTATATAAATACAGAGGTGCATGGCATGGTTACGCCAAAAACGCTTTCTCATTGGTCTTTTGTAGATTGGAAATATCCTTCTAGGTACGTTGGTCAGTACATGAAAGAAGGTGATTTAATTCTTTCAACTGTACCTAAACCAACAGATTTTTATTTGGGTATTAATAGTTCTCAGCGATTTAGGCAAAGACACTTCGATACAAAAATTAGGCAGTATGTAATGAATGATGAACCCGAAACTAATGAGTTACATGCTAGAACCACAAATGGTTTTATTAATGCTGTAAATTCAACCCAAAGAGGCTGGTTATTGGCAGATTATTATTTCTACAATGCTTTAACAGACCCTCAGGCAAGGCAATGGGCAATTCAGAACTTAGAGTTCCATTACGATGCAAGTAAAGATGCAGGTGTTCATGTTTTTAGTTGGGATAAGTCTGTACAGCCTTCACCTCAAAAAAATGTGCTTATTGTACTTGGTAAAGGAGGAAAAAATGCTTCTCAAGAACTTACTATGGATATTCAAAATCTGAATGCCGCAAATAAAGTAAGGCTCTTTTTTGATGTAGAAGCCATAGACCATAACCAAGAAGCTATTTTGGTAGTGAACGGAAAAAACTCTGTTTACTTACCGAAGCCTAATACCAATGGAAGAGAAACCATTTATATCGATTTAGATAAAAATTGGTTTAAACCACAAGGCAATAAATTTCAATTTGGCTATAACGAGCAAAAGGTTAAAGGCCTCTCAGGAAATATTGACTTTAGAAAAGGTTTTGCGGTTTACAACATGAATGCACTACCGATTTAAGCCAGGAATTTTAATTGAGATTTATATCACTAAAAAAAATTGTAACGTTTTGTTTATTTGGGTAATTTTAATCCAATGAAAAAGTTACTATTTCTTCTTCTTGCCATAGCCCTAATTGGAAATAGCTGTAAAAAAGGGTGCATTGATGAAAATGCCATCAATTTTGATCCCGATGCCAAAAGAGATGCAGAGAATTGCCTCTATGAGTCACCCATTGTTAACTTAAATTTCATTTTTCGTTTTGGCGGAGAAGAGCTGTCATTTGATAATTATTATACCGATGTTAATGGCAACCAAGTAGCCGTTGAAATTTTTGGATTTTACATTTCTGATGTAAACCTTGTAAAACCCTCAGGTGAAACATATCAATTAGCTGAGGCTGAGTTAGTAGATTTTGATCTTCTTGATACTGCTTGGTCTAACTCATTTTCTTACAAAATTCCATTAGAGGATTTTTCTCAATTAACTTTTGGTGTAGGGTTAAAT
>JAAZVO010000280.1 GCA_018623405.1 Crocinitomicaceae bacterium | reverse complement strand
GGCAATTTTCCAATCTCTTATGCTAATTCCAACAGGTTTGTTTGGTGTTTGAATAGGGTAACTCATGACTTATGCTTTTAAAAATTCAACTTTGATGTTCTTAATAGGCATGAATGTTTCTTTTTCTACTTCCGAAATTCTTGCCAAAATTTGAATTCCCGCTGTAAGGCTATCTGCAACGGTGTTTGAGAACCCTCCGTTAATTTTACCAATAAAAAAGTTTCTAAAAAAGAGACTTACTCTTCCATTCATGGGAGAAGAATGGGTTTTTGCAACTGAAAGTTGTACACCTTTTCTAAGGTGATGGTATATGAAAGGTAACTCTGAGTTTTGGGGAATTTTTATCCATGCAGTTCCAATTAAACCTTGCGTTGGTTTAGTTTGATTTTTTCTGAAAAACTGAATTCCAAAAACCGTTTGAAGGTCGGGAGTAATTTTTGTTGTAAGGTTCATAATACTGTGTTTTAAAAGTTTCACAGTACAAGGTTAGAACCTGAGAACGTAAGCTATTTACGGTCTGTAAAAAACTGAAAATTAATTGGTTAATCTTGGTTTAAAAGGGCTTTTTCAAGCTCTTTCTTTAAATTCTTTTTTAATGATTTTGGCTTTATTACCTTCACATCACTTCCAAAACCCAAAAGCATCATCATTAATTCGTATGATTCAATAACCTCAATGCTTATTTGTAGTTCTTTAGAAGTTTCTTTAAGTATGGTTTGAGAGTGGTGAAGGGGTTGAGTTTTTATATAATGGCCTTGCTTTGGAGAAAATGAGAGGACTACTTTTTTAGGTTTTTCATTTGAAGCAGTAATGCCTATGGAGTATTTAAAGAAATGTTCCGGCGAAAAACCTTTATCAACCGAAAATTTAGTTTCAGTTAGTTGCAACGAAACAAAGCGGTCTAACCCAAAAGTTTTGATTTTACTCGAATTTTCATCAAATGCAATTAAATACCATCGGTTTCTATATTCCTTTAACAAATAAGGGTGTAAAAGGTAACTTTTTGACTTTCCTGTCTTAAAGGATGCGTAATCAATTTCAATTTTCCTTTTTGCTTGAATAGCCTCTAAAATAGGAGGAAGGTGCTCGGTGCCTTGAATTTCGGTAACCGATTCGAATTGAACGTATTCTTTAACTGTTTCTTCATTTACATCGTTTGAGAGGTTAACCCGCTCAAATATTTTTCCGATTGCAAACTCGAAGTTTTTGAATACATCAATGCCCTTAAATTGATGGAGTGTATTTACAGCAAACCTTAATGCATGTAAATCATCATCGTTTAACGGAATATTATCAATGGAGTAGTTTGGGTCTTCATAGAAATATCCGCTGTCTGCCTTCGAATATTTTATGGGTGCTTCATATCCTAAGGTAAGATCAAATCGCATGGAGTAAATATCTTTCTCTATGGTGGAGATAGAAACCCTTTCCCCAACGCTATTAAATAGCGCATCTTCACAAGCCTGCCTTAAATATTCTTTAGTGGGGAAGGGCTTGTATTTATTGCGAATACACTTATCAATAATTCTATACCGAAGTAACGCAGATTTATTTGCAGGCATGTGGCTAAATTAACAATCCTTTAATATGCTTGTTGATATATTTTGTTGTAAGAATAAAAATCAAATATACCTTTGTTATTTAGAATTATTCTAAACAAATGAATGTATTATTAGCGGACGGACATTTTTTAAGTAGGCAAGGCATATTAAAAATCTTAGCCGATAGAGCTGATGTAAAGCAGATACTTGAGTGTGCTACTAAACAGGCCTTAAAAAACAAACTTTCAAAAAACGCTATCGACCTTTTGGTAATTGACCCTAACAGTTTAGCCAACTTCAGCTTTAGAGATATTGAAAAATTAAAAAATGATTTTTCGAGTATTAAAGTGTTGGTAGTGGCAGGCAAGTATGATTATGTTTTGGCCACGGAATTAATTAATGCAGGAATTACCGCTTTTGTTACAAAGCAATGTAGTGAGGATGAAGTTTCTAAATCAATATCATACGCATTTAATGGTGAGCGTTTTTATTGCAACTCAGTTTTAGAAGTAATCTTAGATGGAAATAAAAACTCAAGATTATTAGGCAATTGCAACCCTTCCATTTTAACACAAAGAGAATCTGAAATTCTTGTTTTGGTAGGAGAGGGGCTAACTACACATCAAATTGCCAATAAACTTTCTTTAAGTATTCATACGGTAAATACACACCGAAAAAACATAAGCAAAAAGCTAAATATAAAGCACCCGGTTCATCTTATAAAAGCAGCTATGGAGATTGAATAAAAAAAAAGCCCGCCGCGCTATTGCGTGACGGGCTTTTTGGAGAATTATCTAGAGTTTAGTAACTTCTTCTTGGTCTTTCTTCTCTAGGTCTTGCCTCATTTACCACTGCGTTACGGTTGTTAATGGATGAACCATTTAAACCTTCAATGGCGGCTTTACCTTCGTCTTCGTTAGACATTTCTACAAAACCAAAACCTTTGCTTCGGCCTGTTTCACGATCGGTGATAATTCTACAGGAGGTTACCTCCCCATAAGCTGAAAAATGATTTTCCAACTCTCCCTCGCTTAATTTATAATCGAGGTTTCCTACATAAATATTCATAATAAAAAATAATAAAAACGCCGCAAAGGTATGCTAAGGGTTAACGTGACCTAATTTATACTGTTAAATTATTGTTTTTTTATGCATAAAGTTGATCAAAGTACTCTTCAAGCATTCTTTTTACTGCGAATTGCTCTTTTGTAGATTGAATGCTAGCTTCCATCATTTCAACCCATTTAGCTTTATTATCATAATATGTAGGTACAACCTCTTTAAGTAAAACTTTATAAAGAGAGTCTCTATCGTTGTTGTCTAAAGCTTCTACATCCTCACTTTCAAAGCCATTTCCTATTTGCCATCCGTTTACACCATGGTTACAAGCCTCGGGCCACCAGCCATCTAGCACGCTGAAGTTTAACACGCCATTCATAGCCGCCTTCATTCCCGACGTACCACTTGCTTCTTTAGGTCTTCTTGGATTGTTTAACCAAACATCAGAACCACGAGTAATCATAGCTCCAATTTCCATGTCGTAATTTTCTAAGAAAACAACAGCGTTAGGATATTTCTTAGACATTTTTACCAAATTGGTAACAATGCCTTTTCCTGTATCATCAAGTGGGTGAGCCCTTCCTGAAAATACTAATTGGAGTTTACCTTCTCTTAACAATGGATCAATAATATCTGTATTAGAGAAAATAAGGTCGCTTCTTTTGTAAGGAACCGCTCTACGGGCAAAGCCAATGGTTAAAACATCTTCACGAAGTTTTACGCCGTTTCTTTTTTCGATGAAGTTGATTAATCCTCTCTTATTTTCCATGTGAGCCTCCCAAAGTTCATCACTGGTTTTATTACCATCAATTAGATTTTCAGAAACCCAAGTTGGCTTATGAATAGCATTGGTAATGGCTACAATCTCAGAGCGATTGTTAACATGTTCCCACATTTTGTTGGCT
>JAAZVO010000279.1 GCA_018623405.1 Crocinitomicaceae bacterium | reverse complement strand
TCTTCTAAAAAAGTTATTTCGTTTAGCCTTCCAGATGCGTTGCCACCGCTAGGAAACCGTAAACCTACCACTGTGTCTTCACCTGCGGTTACCGCTTGAAAAACAATAACGAGTTCCTCCTTGTCACTGTACCTTAAGTAGTATTTGGCCAACCTTGGTAGGTCCAGGTCTAAAGGTTTGGCGTCTGGAATTGAGGTAGTATCTATAAAAATTAATGCACTTCCGTTTTGGGTTTCTTCTTTAGTTGGAAGCCTTCCTTTTACCACTGGTAATTGATTTAAAAACCGAATATCAGTAGGAGGGAGTCCTGTTAAGTTATCCGGACAAAACCAACCACCATAGTTATGTAAAACATCTTTTTTATAAGTTACTTTTTTTTCTTTTACAGATGCTTTTTCTTTTTCCTGTTTTTGTTCAACATCTTGGCTGCAAGCCTGAAATAAAAAGGTAACCAAACAAAACGCCAAAGAGAATACTAATTTCATAATTCAAATTTTGGTAAAGGTTAGCAAACAAGTTTACCCTTTGTGTAATGAATTGTAAAACAGTGTAAATGAATTGTACAACTTATCTAATTGGTAGTTGCAATAATTTTTTCCCTTCCAAGCTTGCTTCAAAATTATCGCCAATGGCAATAGGGCCAACCCCTTTTGGAGTACCTGTAAAAATTAAATCTCCAATTTTAAGGGTAAAAAACTGTGACACATAAGCGATGATTTTTGGAATGGAAAATAGCATGTCGTTTGTGTTTCCGCTTTGAACAAGCCCTCCATTTTTTGAGAGCTCAAAATTTAGGTTTTGTATGTCTTTGCTTAATGAACTTACTTTAATAAAATCACCAATGGGAGCGGAGCCATCAAATGCTTTAGCTTTTTCCCATGGCAGCCCCTTGGCTTTACAATCTTGTTGTAAGTCTCTTGCTGTTAAATCAATTCCGAGAGTTATTTCATCAAAATATTTGTGGGCAAATTTTTCTTCGATGTGTTTTCCAATTCTATTAATTCGAACTACCACCTCACACTCGAAATGGATGTCGTTAGAAAATTCAGGATAGAAAAAGGGTTTACCTTTTTGAATTAAAGCAGAATCTGGCTTGCAAAAGAAAACCGGTTCTTTTGGAACAGGGTTATTCAACTCTTTAGCGTGATCGGCATAATTACGGCCAATACAAATAATTTTCATGGTTTAATTTGATATTGCTCTTAACCTAATTTCAGAAAGTACCTTTTTGGTATGTAAAGAAAAATCGCCTTTTAATATCCATCCATAATATCCGGGGTCTCTTTTGAGTACTTGCTCTACAGGCTGCCCTTTATATTTTCCGAAATTGAAAACCTCTACATTATCATGATTATAAATAATGCGGCCTGCAATATCTACATTGTTATTATGAGAAGAGAACTCTGAAAGGAAATTGATATCGTTTTCAAGTTCATCATACCTATCTAATTGAGATTCTAAAACTTCATAGGTAGCTGTAATATCGGCTTCTGCACTATGAGCATTTTCTAAATCTTTTCCGCAATAAAATTTGTAGGCAGCAGATAAGTTTCTTTTTTCCATTTTATGAAAAATGGTCTGCACATCAACAAATTTTCTACTTGGTATTTTAAAATCAATATCACACCGAAGAAATTCTTCCACTAGCAGAGGAATATCAAATTTATTACTGTTAAAACCTCCAATATCGCAATGTTGAAAAAACTCTTCTACTTGGTTGGCAATTTCTTTAAAAGTTGGTTTATCTGCAACATCTTCATCGTAAAAACCATGAACTTCACTAGCTTCTTTAGGAATTGGAATAGTAGGATTTACCACCCAAACTTTCATTTCTTTACTTCCGTTAGGGTTCACCTTTAGGATAGCAATTTCTACAATTCTATCGTTAGTAATACTTATGCCCGTAGTTTCTAAATCGAAAAAGGCAATAGGTTTTCTTAAGTTAAGTTTCATAAAACAAAAAGGGCACGCTAGGTGCCCTCGTATTTTTTAGTTTAATTAATTTATATGTATTTCAACCCTTCGGTTGTACTTCTGATTTATTCCTGCACCATCAGGTACTGCAGGATTTTCAACTCCATATGCGTTTTGAACCAATCTATTTTTTTCAACTCCTGCTTCCACTAGGTAGTTGAAAACAGATTCAACACGTTTTTTAGAAAGGTATTTATTGTAATCTACATTACCCTGCTTATCGGTATGACCATTTAATTGGGCTTTAGAACCTGGATTTGCTTTCAAGTATTTTACCACTTCATCTAGGGTGGCATTAGAGGTATTATTAAGTGCATAAGAGTCAAAACCATACAATACAAATCTGTATAATTTATACTCTTTAACTTCGAAATCAACCCTTCTGTTTTTGGCCCTGTTTTCAGGTATATCTTTTCCATCTTCAGTTTGACTGGGCACTAAAGGTTTTTCTTCCCCAAAATATCCTAACCTTAATTGGTTGGGAGACGTGCCTTCTTCAACTAAATATTTATAAACCATTAAGGCTCTTTGTTTAGAAACTTGCATATTTACTTCATTCGTTCCTATATAGTCTGCGTGTCCGTTTAGGGTTAGTACAGTGTTTTCATTATTCTGAATTTCTTCAGCTAATTTTTTTAATTGAGCTTTGTTCTCATCACTTAATTGGTTTGAATTAAAACCAAAATCGAGATTAGCTAACACCTCTGCAGGTAAAGATTTAACCTCTGGTTTGGAGGATGCAGTTGGTTTAGTTTGGGGTAGTTTCGTTTTTTCTTCTTTTACAACCTCAGAAACTTCTTGTTTTACCTTGGTTACTTCTTCTACCATTGCAATTTCTTCCTCAACATTTTCTTCCTTTTCTTCTTCCGCAGCAGCTATAGCTGGAAGCGTATCTTTTTTAATTGGCTCAACTCCTTTATAAATTAAGTAAAGGTCTAAATCACCATAACCACCTGGCCTACTAGAAGAGTAGTAAGCAAAATCTCCTTCATCTTTTGGAATGTAATAAATCTCATCTGCAGGAGTGTTGATTGGAACTCCTAAACTTTGCGCTGTTGACCATTTACCTTTGTTGTTTTTTTCAGAAACGAATATGTCGTAACCCCCAATGCTTGAATGGCCTTGAGATGCAAAATATAGCTTTTGATTATCTTTTGTTATGTACGGAGCTTCTTCGTCTTTTTCTGTATTTATAGAGGCACCAATATTTTCTAATTCTCCCCAAGTTCCATCTGGTTGCTTTTGCGAAACATATATATCTCTTCCTCCATAACCTTTTTTCTTTTCGCTAACAACGTAAAGGGTTTGACCATCATTCGAAATGGCGGCACTAGATTGAAGCGCATCAGGATTGTTAATTACTTCAGGAAACTCCTCAGAAGAAGACCACTTTGTGCCTGTTCTTCTTAATTGAGAAATTTTATTGTCTGAGTATGAAAGAAGTATATTCTCATCTTGATTGATGTAAATAACTGAGATGTGTTTATCGGGGAGATTTTGGAAACTTGCACCAAATAAGCTTGAGTAATTTATTTCAACAGGT
>JAAZVO010000278.1 GCA_018623405.1 Crocinitomicaceae bacterium | reverse complement strand
TCAATTACCTGCGGTTGGCCATCACCGATCGGTGCAATTTGCGTTGTTTTTATTGCATGCCTGAAAATGGCATTCGCTACATTAACCGCACTGACCTTTTATCTTACGAAGAGATGTTACGCTTGGTAAAAGTGTTTGCCGAAGAGGGAGTCTCAAAAGTGAGAATTACCGGAGGAGAACCTTTTGTTCGGAAAGATGTAATGCCTTTTTTAGAGCAGCTAACGCAAGTAAAAGGCATTGAAGAAGTTAACCTTACCACCAACGGAACACATACTTTACCCCATATTGCTAAACTTGAAGAAATTGGAATTAATTCCATCAACTTGAGTTTGGATAGCCTTAACAAACAACAATTTTTTGAGATTACCAGACGCGATGTTTTTGATAAAGTTCACGAAACACTTTTTGCTTTAATGGAGTCAACCATCAATACAAAAGTGAATATGGTGGTGATGGATGGAAAAAATATAGAGGATATTCAATCTTTCTTGGAGCTAACCAAATTCTATAATGTATCCGTTCGGTTTATTGAAGAGATGCCATTTAATGGAACGGCAGGGCAAGGCAATCAAGAATTTTGGCCCATGCATAAGATTTTGAGTTTTATCGAAGAGCGGTTCGAAATTGAAAAGCTAGAAGACGGAAAAAATTCCACCTCTAAAAACTACAAGATAAAAGATTACAAAGGGTCATTTGGCATTATTCCGGCTTATACACGCTCCATTTGTGGCGATTGTAACCGCATCCGCTTAACTCCAAAAGGAAGTTTAAGAACCTGCCTTTATGGAGAAGGAGTTGTCAATTTTCGCGATATGATGAGAAAAGGAGCCACCGATAAAGAGTTAGTGGAAGCCTTGAAGTTAGCTGTTGCTCATAAATTCAAAAATGGAGTAGAGGCGGAGAAACACCGAGACTTGCAAAAACCAGTGTCAGAATCAATGGCTACAATTGGAGGATAATGATTTCGGTAAAAGAAGCTCAATCTATTATTTTATCACACCTTCAAGATTTTGGAGTTGAAAAAGTATCGCTACAAAACGCCGTTGGGAGGGTACTAAAAGAGCCCATTTTAGGAGATAGAGATTTTCCCCCTTTTAATCGGGTAACCATGGATGGAATTGCCATTCAATACAGTCAATTTGAAAAAGGAATCCGAACCTTTTATATAGAAGGACTAGCTGCAGCCGGAGCGCCTGAAATGAAACTGGATAACTCAGCAAATTGCTTGGAAGTGATGACAGGGGCCATGCTACCGCAAAACACCGATACTGTAATTCGCTATGAGGATGTTGTAATTAAAGAGGGTGGTGCAACCATTCAAGTAGATGTTTTTAAATATGAGCAGAATGTTCATTTTCAAGGACTTGATCAAAATAAAGGCGATTTATTAATTGAGGAGGGTATAAAGCTATCGCCTGCAGAAATAGGCGTTTGTGCTACTGTTGGTAAAAATGAATTGTTAGTTGCCAAACATCCCAACATACTCATTATTTCAAGTGGCGATGAGTTGGTGGAGGTGGATGAAAATCCATTACCTCACCAAATAAGAAAAAGCAATGTGTGGCAACTAAAGGCGATTCTGAAAAAAAATGGATTCGAAGCCGATACGGCTCATTTGAGAGATAAAAAGCAAGAAATTGTTTCAGCCCTCAAGAGTTA
The DNA here is from genome assembly GCA_018623405.1 of Crocinitomicaceae bacterium. Lineage (GTDB taxonomy): Bacteria > Bacteroidota > Bacteroidia > Flavobacteriales_G > Salibacteraceae > JAAZVO01. Next base: position 1,877 of record JAAZVO010000278.1, on the reverse strand, counting down.
TCTTAATAATTATGATGTTTTGCTTTTTAGTGGAGCTGTATCAAAAGGAAAATTTGATTTTTTGCCTGAAGCCTTGGAAGAAGTAGGTGTTCAAAAACATTTTCATCGCGTTAAGCAAAGGCCGGGTAAACCTTTTTGGTTTGGAACCACCGATCAAGGAAAAACTGTATTTGCGTTTCCGGGAAATCCGGTTTCCACTTTTGCCTGTGCTCATTTCTATTTACTTGATTGGTTGCAAAAATCTTTAGCGCAACAAAAGGTTTCGAAACCTTATGCCATCCTAAACGAAGACTTCACTTTTAAACCTGATCTAACTTTTTTCTTGCAGGTTAAAATATCGTTTGACAATACGGGGAAATTACTTGCAACTCCGGTAGCAGGAAATGGCTCAGGTGATTTAGCCAACCTTGCTTACGCAGATGGTTTTTTGGTAATTCCGCAAGAAAAAAACGAGTTTAAAAATGGAGAGGTTTATCCGGTTATTTTATACAGATAGATTCTCTAAATCTTCAGGCGTATTCACATTGGTAAATACTTTTTTATTTGGAACTTCAATTTCTTCTACATCGCTATTGATGAGCACTTTACGCGGACAATTATACCCATCTCCTAAAAATCTTAAAAGAGTGGGGTAAGCTCGAGGTTCCCAAATGGAAATGAGTGGCTCAGGAAAACCACTTTCCTCATTGTGGAAACAAGTAGCCACTTTTGAAAGATTCCGTTGGTCAAACAACTTTTGTAAAGCGGTTTTATTCACAAATGGAATGTCTGTTGCCACCACAAACCAAGCGGCATTTGGATCTTTCTTGAAAGCCGACAAGATTCCGCCATATGGTCCCATGCCTAAAAACGTATCTTTAAGTACAGGATAGTTTGACTCTAATTGTTGATTTGGTCTAACAGAAAGGAAAACCTCCTCACAAAATTCTGAAAGTAGGTCGGCCATGTATTCTCGTTGGGGTTTACCGTGATAATCAATAGCTCCTTTGTCGTGGCCCATCCTTAAACTTTGTCCGCCTGCTAAAACTAATCCTTTTAAAATTGGAGTTCTGGTTTCAACTTCATATTTAAGAAGGGAAGCAATTTTTTCAATTTCTTGGATGGAAAAAGCTGGAATGCCTTTCACTTTTTCTTTTAAGAAGGTAAAAGCTTGTGTTTGTCCTTCATCAAAAATTACTGCAATAACATTGGTTAATTTATCGAGCTTTCTGCTTAATGAATCTTCCTTTTTTTTATTAATGATTACCACTTGTTTTTCCGCTTTAAAGTGGTTTCCATTAACCAATACTAGGTCGTTGGAGTTGAGCAACCCCCGCAGTTTATTTTCACTATCCTCAGCCTTAAATTTTAGCTGATGATGGTTGATCATATCCGTGTATAAGGTTGAGAAGACCTCAAAAGTTTCGTCACTTCCATGAGCAGCATCAACATAACCAACCTTAAGATTGGGTTCCAATTGTTCAGCAATTTTTTTTGAAAGCTCTTGAATAATTCCGCAAGGAGCGCCTATAAAACTTATCTCATTTCGATGAAATTTCCCACCAACAGGTTTTACAATATCACCGTGCTTTTTATGCTGCTTCATAATCGCTTTTACCTCCGGTTTTTTTCAGCAATTTGGTTTCTACAATTTCAATTTCATGCGAGAAACCTTTACACATGTCGTAAATGGTAAGCGCAGCTGCGGTTGCACCTGTTAGGGCTTCCATTTCAACTCCGGTTTTTCCGGTCACTTTTGCAGTACAAAAAATCTCTACTTCTTTACTTTCATTTACCTTAATTTCAACCGTACATTTATCCAATCCAATGGGATGGCAAAGCGGAATAAGTTCACTCGTTTTTTTAGACCCCATGATTCCGGCGAGAATAGCGGTTTG
>JAAZVO010000053.1 GCA_018623405.1 Crocinitomicaceae bacterium | reverse complement strand
TGCAGGCGCAACGGTGTTGTAAGCCCTTGCCAACCTTGTAATAGAGTCTAATAAAATTACCACGTCATGACCACACTCTGTCATTCTTTTGGCTTTACTTAATACGATGTTCGAAATTTTTACGTGTTTTTCAGCAGGCTCATCAAAAGTTGAAGACACTACCTCTGCCCTAACACTTCTCTTCATATCGGTAACTTCCTCAGGTCTTTCGTCAATTAAAAGAATAATTAAATAAACCTCAGGATGGTTGAAAGCAATTGCATTGGCAATTTCTTTTAACAATTGAGTTTTACCCGTTTTTGGTTGGGCTACAATTAAACCTCTTTGTCCCTTACCTATTGGCGTAAATAGATCCACCATTCTTGTAGAAAGCGAATCTTTAGGATGCCCGGTAAGTTTTAATTTATTTTCAGGAAAAAGTGGTGTTAGGTAATCAAATGGTACGCGGTCTCTAACTTGTTGAGGCGTTCTACCGTTGATGTATTCAATCTTTATTAAAGGAAAATACTTTTCTCCTTCTTTTGGAGGTCTGATGGTACCTTGAATGGTATCTCCTGTTTTTAACCCGAATAATTTAATTTGAGATTGAGACAAGTAAATATCATCAGGAGAGGTTAGGTAGTTGTAATCTGAAGATCTTAAAAATCCGTAGCCATCAGGCATAATTTCTAAAACTCCTTCGCAGCTTACAATACCATCAAAGTTGTATTCAAACTCCTTCTCTTTTCTGTTGTCTCTATTTTGGTAACGATCATTGTTTTGGTTTCTGTCGTTACGGTCGTAGTTTTGGTTACGATCGTTGTTATCGTTCCTATTGTCATTTCTGTTATCATTCCGATAGTCTCTTCTCCTATCGTTCTGATTGTTTTGATGACTATGATTAGACCTTCTATCTTGATTATTATCTTGACCTTTATTAGCAGGTTTTTGACCTTCTTTTTTAGGTTCAGGCTTGCTTTCTGGTTTATTTTCAGGTGCAGTATTTGAACTTTGCTGAGCCTCTGTTTTTTTCGGCTCTGGGCGTTCAACTCTTTTTCTAGGTCTTTTATCCTTTTGTTGCTCTTCCTTTTTTCCTTCGTTAGAAGAAGTGCTCTGAGCATTAATAGCTTGTTGATCTAAAATTTGGTAAACAAGGTCTTGTTTTTTAAGCTTTTCGCTTTTTTTTACGCCTAATTCTTTGGCAATTTCTCTTAAATCGGCAACTAGCTTACCGTTTAATTCCGTGATGTCGTACATGAGTTCTACGAATAAATTTTAACACTAAATGGTGGGATTGTTAGGTCTTTTTATATGATTACTGATTGTAATTCAACTGTGAGACGATGCAATAATATAAAACAATCAAAAACAAAACTATTTTTTTAAATTTTAATTTCGCGGCTCAATTTATCAAATCATGCTTCAAAGAATTCAAACAGTTTTCCTTTTAGTTGCCGCCGTTTTAGGATTAATCTACTTTTTTATTCCATTTGCCACTTTTACAGAGGGTTCAGAATCTTACGTACTAAACTTTTTGGGGCTTTCCATAACTACCAATGGTAAGAACTTTCAGCCCGTAAACTCTATGGTGGTTACAGCATTTTCAGCGCTAACACTTATTTTACCAATTGTCTCCATCTTCTTATATAAAAATAGGTCTAACCAAGTTAAGCTTGCAAACATTAACCTAGCCATTAGCGGTGGCCTTTTTGCAATGGTGCTTTTTTATGTGTTGGGTATTGGTAATTTTATTGAAACCCAAAATGAAATTACAACAGCTTATGGAGTTTCAATGGTAATTCCGCTTATTCAGTTGGTTTTAACCTACTTGGCGATAAATAATATCAAGAAAGATGAAAAACTAATTAAGTCTTTAGATAGATTAAGATAGTTTATTCGACTTTGGCCCAAGCTCAATAGCTTCAAGGTCTTTTACTTTGCCATCTTCTATTTTAAACCTCATTATGGTTTTTACCTTGTGAAAGCCTTGTAACCCAGCTGCACCGGGATTTAGGTGCAATAGCCCTAGCTTTTTATCGAACATTACTTTTAAAATGTGAGAATGACCTGTAATAAATAATCCAGGCGGGTTTTGGTAAATCATTGGCCGTACACGCTGATTATACCTTCCCGGATAGCCACCAATATGGGTAATCCAAACATCTAAACCTTCACACACAAATCTGTTATGTTCAGGAAATTCATTTCTAATGGGAGCGCCATCAATATTGCCATAAACACCTTTTACAGGAGCTATTTTTTGCAGCTGCTCAATTACTGTGTATTCACCAACATCTCCTGCATGCCAAATTTCATCAACCTCTCCAAAGTACTTTTTTACCTTGGGTTCAAAATAACTGTGCGTATCAGAGATTAATCCAATGGATTTCATGGCGTTTTCAATTGTAGCTTTGCAAACTTAATTGTTAGGATTGCATAGGTACCTTTTAAAAATTTCTTTTGATGGAACTCCATTTCATGGGTGGCAGGTGCAGCCTAATAATCCGAGTGTACAAGAAGAGTTGAATAAAACTTTAAGCAGCATTTTTCAAGAAGAAATTAATGTGGTAGGCTGCGGCAGAACCGATACCGGAGTGCATGCAAAAAACTTTTTTTTACACTTTGACTGTACTAAAAAAACTGATGATTACACCCTCCTGCATAAGTTAAATACAATGCTGCCTTCACAAATTGCTGTACATAAACTGTGGGAAGTAAACAGCGATTTTAATGCCCGTTTTGATGCTTTATCAAGAACCTATGAATACCATATCCATCTTCATAAAGATCCTTTTAAAGCAAACCTTTCTTACAAGCTTGCAGGTAGTGTACCTAACTTGGAAAAAATGAACCAAGCTGCAAAGCTTTTGTTGGGAGAAAAGGATTTTAGCTGCTTTTCGAAATCGAAAACCCAAACAAAAACAAACAACTGTGAAATAACCTTTGCAGAATGGGTTGAAATAGAAAACGGCTTAGTTTTTAAAATCACGGCCAACAGGTTTTTAAGAAACATGGTGAGGGCTATTGTTGGAACCTTACTGCAAGTAGGAAATGAAAAATTAAAAGTGGAAGAAATCATCAATATAATTGAAAGCAAAAACAGGTCAAACGCAGGTAGTTCTGTACCCGCTTGTGGTCTTTACTTAACCGAAGTTGAATACCCAAACTCCGTTTTTAATGGAAAATAAATCGGTTACAGGAAAAGCTTTTGACTTCAAGCTCTTTAAAAGGGTTTTGAAATATGTAGGTCCATACAAAAAGACCTTCTATTTTACCGGTTTGCTTACCATTGTTTTAGCAGGATTAGCGCCTATTAGGCCTATGCTAATTCAATATACGTTAGATAAATCCATTATTCAGCCCAATAAGGAGTTATTGCTCAACCTCACCATAATTATGGTGGCTATTTTGGTATTAGAAACCATTTTGCAATTTGTACAAACTTACATGGCCAATTGGTTGGGGCAAACAGTTATTAAAGATGTAAGAATGGCGGTTTACAATAAAATAAACTCCTTTAAACTAAAGTATTTTGACAATACTGCCATAGGTACTTTGGTAACTAGAACCATTTCTGATATTGAAACCATTGCAGAGATTTTTTCTGATGGTATCTTAATTATTATTGGCGATTTGCTTAAACTTTTAGTGGTAATTATTGCCATGTTCTACACCGATTGGAAGCTTGCGCTTTTCAGCTTAGCCTCTATTCCCCTATTAATTGTAGCTACCAATATTTTCAAGAATTATATAAAAGCTGCCTTTCAAGATGTAAGAACCCAAGTGGCAAGGTTAAATGCCTTTGTTCAAGAGCACATTACGGGAATGAACATTGTTCAAATTTTTAACCGAGAAGAAGCTGAATTAGAAAAGTTTAAAACCATTAACGAAGCGCACAAACAGGCCCATATTAAAACCGTATTGGCTAACTCATTTTTCTTTCCGGTAGTTGAAATTCTAAGTGCCCTTTCGCTCGCTTTATTGGTGTGGTGGGGCTCTAGTGAGGTGTTAACAGGTACTGTAACTTTTGGAGGGTTAGTGGCTTTTATTCTTTACATCTACATGTTGTTTAGACCTATTAGGCAATTGGCAGATCGATTTAATGTGCTGCAAATGGGAATGGTTGCTTCTGAAAGAGTTTTTAAAGTGCTTGATACGGATGCTCAAATTGAAAATGAAGGCACAAAGCCCGCTAATGATATTCAGGGAAATATTAAGTTCGATGAAGTTTGGTTTGGTTATAAGCAAGATGAGTTTGTACTAAAGGGAATATCACTCGATGTTAAAAAAGGAGAAACCATTGCATTGGTAGGCCCTACCGGAGCAGGAAAAACTTCTGTCATTAACTTACTGAGCAGGTTTTATGAGTTTCAAAAAGGAGAAATTTACTTAGATGGAGTTAACCTTAGAGAGTTTGAGTTAAATAGCTTGAGGCAAAACATTGGTGTGGTTTTGCAAGATGTTTTTCTGTTTTCGGGTTCTATTTTCAGTAACGTATCCTTAAATAACCCAAACATCAAAAAAGAAGAAGTTATTGAAGCTGCAAAAGCGGTGGGTGCTCATGATTTCATAATGAAACTTCCCGGAAACTATGATTATCCTGTAGGTGAAAGAGGCTCAGTACTTTCAGTTGGCCAAAGGCAATTGATTGCTTTTATAAGGGCTTATGTGTACAACCCAAAAATTTTGGTATTAGATGAAGCTACCTCCTCAGTTGATACAGAATCTGAAGAGCTGATACAAAAAGCAATAGATAAACTAACCCAAGGTAGAACCTCAATAGTTATTGCCCACCGTTTAGCCACAATACAAAATGCCGATAAAATAATGGTAATGCAAAAAGGCCAAATTGTAGAACGCGGCAACCACCAAGAACTACTTAAACAAAATGGTAACTACAAAAAACTGTATGAATTGCAGTTTGAGAAAGTACCTAACCTTTAAAACTTGATTAGGCTTCTCGGTTAATACAACTCTACAGAATGAATAACCTCATAACCTAAATAAAGTTCTAAAATTTCTCTGTATTCTTCGGTAGCCGTAAAGCCAAAACCACCTTCAAAAAATTCAGAGAAAGCCATTCCCCAATCAGATTGTTTTGGCAACATAAATGCAAAATATTCAGGCTTTAAAGAAACATCTCTGTGGATTTTCATTACACAGCATCTTTGCTGAACAAATGCCCAATAAGAAATGAGGTCAACATAGCCGTAGTATTCTTTATTCTCAAAAATTAATTGAAGTAATTCTGTAGGCGAATCCATATACTTTACCCTCATTTTTGGATGATGTAACTTCTTTATTTCTATCATTTCTTTTTCATGAGAGCTTCCTTGAATTACCAATGCGGTCATTTCACCAAAAACCTTTTCAAAGTCTTCAAATAACCTAGCATTTGGCACACCTAAATGAGAAACTAAAATTGATTTGTTTTTCATGTAAGGAGCAGTAAACTGAACCTCCATTTTTCTTTCGGGAGTTACGGCAACCGAACCTAAACCAACAGCGCCATTATCTAATGTTTTCATTTTATCGTAAAACCCTGCAAAACTGTTGTAGGGTTGATATTCCAATTCAATATCTACACCTTTTTTATCGTAGCACCACTCCACAAACCTTTGAAGAATATCGGCCTCTAAGCCTCTTACATTTTTTAATTTATCTGTATAAGTAAATGGAAAGTTCTCGTAATACATTACAGTAATTTTTGCCTTTTTGGTTTTTAAGGCATCTTTCCAACTTACGCTTGCAATTTGAGCATTGAGTCCCAAACCAAAGCTCACCATTATTAAACCTAAAATTAACTTTCTCATTTTTAAATTTTTATACAGTTTTTTTGAATTCTAATATTGTCTTTTCAATTATTGCTACGCACTCTAGCAATTCTTGTTTCGTCATAACTAAAGGTGGTGCAAATCTTATGATATTTCCATGAGTTGGTTTTGCCAACAACCCATTTTCTTTAAGCTTTACACATAAATCCCAAGCAGTGGTAGAAGAAGGATGGTCGTTAATAATAATTGCATTTAAAAGACCTTTTCCCCTAACTTTTGAAACAAGGTCTGATTTTTCAATAATCCTTCTTATTTCACTTCTAAACAACTCTCCAAGCTCACGCGCATTTTGGGCTAACTTTTCATCTTTTATTACTTCTAAAGCCTCTACAGCAACAACCGCAGCTAATGGATTACCGCCAAAGGTGCTTCCGTGTTGTCCGGGCTGTATAACTTTCATTACCTCATTATTAGCCAAAACTGCCGACACAGGGTAAACCCCACCCGAAAGGGCTTTTCCTAAAATCAGAATATCCGGCTGTGTATAAGTTGGTTGCTTTTCGCAATGCCCTTGGCAATTACAATTTCCACATACGGCTAGTAAACTTCCGGTTCTTGCAATTCCTGTTTGAACTTCGTCCGCAATAAAGAGCACATTTTTCTCTTTACACATTTGAGCAGCTTTCTTAATATATGCCGCATCAGGTGTATTTACGCCCGCCTCCCCTTGAATGGGCTCAACTAAAAAGCCACAAACGTTTTCATCTTCTAAAGCTTCGCGTAAGGCATCAATATCATCGTAAGGAATTCGAATAAAGCCCGGAGTGTAAGGCCCAAAATTTTCTCTTGCATCAGGGTCGTCAGAAAAAGAAATAATTGTAGTTGTTCTTCCGTGGAAATTACCTTCACATACAATTATTTTAGCTTGATAATGTCCAATATCTTTTTTCTCATAAGCCCATTTGCGTGCAATTTTAATTGCCGTTTCTACCGCTTCAGCTCCTGTGTTCATGGGCAATACTCTATCAAAGCCAAAATACTCGGTAATGTATTTTTCGTACTCACCAAGTTTACTATTATAAAAGGCACGCGATGTTAAGGTAAGTGTATCTGCTTGCTCTTTTAATGCTCCTATAATTCTAGGGTGGCAATGTCCTTGGTTAACAGCCGAGTAGGCCGATAAAAAGTCAAAATATTTGTTGCCTTCAACATCCCAAACATAAACACCCTCCCCTCTATCTAAAACAACAGGAAGCGGATGATAGTTATGTGCTCCGTAATTGTTTTCAAGTTCAATAAGTTCTTCTGAGCGTGTTGTGTTTTGTGTTTGCGACATACCTTGAATTTTGGCTGCAAATATACCTATTTTTGGGGCCTTTATGCGAAGAAGAAAACGAAACCTGCCCTTGCTTGAAAGTGTTGAATTTACAGACATTGGCGAAGGTGGAAAAGCAGTAGGAAGACATCAAGAAAAGGTGGTTTTTGCCAAAGGGGCTGTGCCCGGTGATGTTGGTCATGTTCAAGTTTATAGAAAGAAGAGCTCTTTTTTTGAAGGTCAACTAACGGAGTTGGTAAAATCTTCTGATGATAGAACGGCACCTTTTTGCAATCATTTTGAATTGTGTGGAGGCTGCTCTTGGCAACATTTAAACTACAATGCGCAAGCAAGTTTTAAGGAGGCAAAAGTAAAAGCTGCTTTAGAGCGTATCGGTAAAATTGAGGTTAAAGAATGGCAACCTATTTTAAAAGCTCCTGAAACTACCCAACACCGAAATAAGCTTGAGTTTACATTTTCAGAAAATAAATGGCTTACTGACGAGCAGATTAAAAGTGATGCTGAATTTGACAGAAATGGTTTAGGATTTCACTTGCCCGGAAAATTTGATAAAATCTTACATGTAGAACAATGCTACCTGCAAGATGATAGAACAAATCTCATCAGAAACTTTGTTTTTGAGAAATCTAAATCGCTTGGCATAAGCTACTTTAATTTAAGGGCTCAAGTTGGGGTACTAAGAAACTTAATTGTAAGAAATACTAGAATTAAAAAATGGATGGTTATTTTAGTGATTACAGAGTTTAATGATTTAGTGAATGAGTTATTACAGGAAATATCAAACCAATTTGAATTTGTTTCTTCTGTTTTTTATGTAGTTAATCAAAAGAAAAACGACTCAATTGCAGATTTAAATCCTATCCATTTTAAAGGCCAAAACCATATTCAGGAAGTATTTGAAACTCCTGAAAATGAAAAAGTTAAATATCGAATTGGCCCGAAAAGCTTTTTTCAAACCAATTCAAACCAAGCTGAAAAGTTATACCAACTTGCCTATAATTTAATTGCTCCGCAACCCCACGAAACCATGTACGATTTTTATACCGGTACTGGTTCTATCGCTTTATTTTTTGCTAAAGCCATTCAAAAAGTTGTTGGTGTTGAATATGTAGAAGAAGCTGTGGCAGATGCCAGAATAAACGCGCAAGAAAATGGTTTAGAAAATACTACCTTCCTTGCAGGTGATATGAAAGATATTTTCACTGATGAATTTATTACAAAGCATGGAACACCCGATTTTGTTGTTACCGACCCTCCACGAGCAGGTATGCATGAAGATGTAGTAAAAAGGTTGGTTGCTCTAAAAGCAAAAAGAGTTTTGTACATTAGTTGTAACCCTTCTACCCAAGCCAGAGATTTAAGCTTAATGAAAGATAGTTACACTGTTGAGTTTAGCCAACCGGTAGATATGTTTCCTCATACAAACCATGTTGAAAATGTGGTGTTATTAAAATTGAAATGATAGAATTAAACGAGAATTATTGGGAAACCAGATGGCAAAATAACCAAACAGGTTGGGATATTGGATACCCTTCTACTCCACTGAAAGCATATTTTGAACAGATAGAAAATAAAGATTTATCAATTTTAATTCCCGGATGTGGTAATGCCTATGAAGGTGAGTATTTGGTAAACAATGGATTTAATAATGTTACTTTATTAGATATCTCAGATACTGCAGTAGCTCATATTAAAGAAAGAATTCCAACTATTGCAGACCTCGTTTTACACAAAAACTTTTTTGACCACCAAGCTCAATACGATTTAATAATAGAGCAAACCTTTTTTTGTGCTTTAAATCCTGAGCTGAGAAAGGCCTACACAGAGCAAATGCATAGCTTACTAAAAAATGGAGGTAAGTTGGTAGGTATTTTATTTGATGATAAATTGAATGAAGACCATCCTCCGTTTGGTGGAAGTTTACAGGAGTACAAGCCGCTATTTTCAGAGCTTTTTGAAATAAATGTGATGGAAAGGTGTAAAAATTCAATTCAGCCAAGGCAAGGTAGAGAGGTATTCATAAATTTGACCAAAGCTTAAGTAATGGAACCAAAATCTTTAATTTTAGGAAAAGATCAAATAGCGCAAAAGATTACCCGTATTGCCCACGAAATTTATGAAAACCATTACGAAGCGGACCAATTGTACTTTTTTGCGATAGAAAAAAGAGGGGTGATTTTTGCAAATCGATTGGCGCAAGAATTAGAAAAACTTTCAGGAATTCAAGTAGTAGTAATAAATCTAAAAATCAATAAAAAAGCTCCTGAAAAATCAGATTTTAAGCTCAGTGTTACTCCAAATGAACTTAAAAACAAAACCATTTTCTTAATTGATGATGTATTAAACTCAGGCAAAACCCTAATTTTTGCTGCTACTCAACTTTTAAAGTTTCCTGTAAAGGCCTTACGCACTGTTATTTTGGTAAACAGAAAACACAGGCTCTTTCCTATACATGCCGACTTTGTTGGGCTAAGTTTAGCCACTACTTTAAAGGAGCATATTTCTGTTGAATTTGAAGGAGAAAACGAAGGAGTTTACTTAAGTTGACTTTTTATTTGATTGGCCAAATTCTTTAGCTTTTCGGCAGAAACATTCTTTGTTTCTAATGTAAAATGTGCTTTTTGGTAGAATTTTTCTCTTTGCTTATAAATTGATTCCAATTGTTTTTGTAATTCAATTGCTGAAGTAGCCGAAGCTAATGGCCTTTTTTCTTTTGATTGAATTATTCTTTGGGCAATCATTTTAATAGGTAATTGAAACCAAACCACAACTCCTGAATTAAGCATCCAATCCAAATTATCAAAAAAAACCGGTGTTCCTCCGCCTGTTGCCAGCACACTATTTATGTTTGGAAACGTTTTTAGCGTAGTACTTTCCAAATTCCTGAAATAATCTTCGCCGTTTTCTTCAAAAATTTGATGAATTTTTTTTCCTGTTTTTGTTTCAATTATTTGGTCAAGATCATGAAATGAAAAACCAAGTTGATTGGCCAAACGCTTACCTGTAGTGGATTTACCTACTCCCATCATGCCAATTATATAAACCCTTTGATTTACCATTACAAAACCTATTGAAAATTAACCTAAAAATTCAACAACAAAAAAACATTTTTAAGGGCTTGGTTGTATAAAATATGCAATTATATTTGCACTCCTCAAAAATGGAGGACTTGGTAGCTCAGCTGGTAGAGCATCTCCCTTTTAAGGAGAGGGTCCTGGGTTCGAGCCCCAGCCAAGTCACTAGAGATAAAATCCCGAACTATTTTAAGTTTTGGGATTTTTTTTTGCTCTAAATTTTAATTGTAAATATTTCTTGTAACCTGAGTTTTTTAGGGGAAAAACTAATTACAAACGTAAGTTCTTGAAACGCTAATTTCAATGCCGTTGTAAAGCGAATCAGACAGAATAGTTTTTCCATCAACAGCCTCTAGCCTATCCTCACAAAGTTCAATGGTTTCTGCTGTAGTACTTGGTACGCCCTCTACAGGAAAAGAATACTCTTGCTTTAAAGCGGTTGTTGATTTTACCTCGCACTCTTTGCATTTATTACACCCAAGTATAAATAAACCGAAAACCATAAACAGTATTAACCTAATTTTCATGATGTGCTAAGTTAACCTAAATCTATTACCTTCTTCCTTACTTTATCGGCAAATTCTGCCAAATCATTTACCTCTAAATCAGAGTATTTAAAAGGCTCACCAACGGTAAGAGTTACAACACCCGGTTTAAAATTTATCCCTTTATAGGGCCAAACTTTATTTGCTCCTGAGATATTTACCGGAAGAAGATTAACATCACTTTGTTGGGCAATAAAAAAGCCTCCTTTTTTAAACATTCTTATTTCGCCAGTTTTACTTCTTGTTCCTTCAGGGAATATTAAAACACTTTTTCCTCCTTGAATAAGTTCTGCTGCCTTCTTAAGCGATATTAAACTTTTTCTTCTATCAGAGCGATCTACGAAAACCATCCCCATAGACTTCATAAACCATCCTATAAATGGCATTTTTTTTAGTTCTTCTTTACCAATAAAATGAAGATTTACAGGAATAGCTCTAAACAATGCAGCAATATCCAAAAACGATTGATGGTTAGAAACAACTAAATATGACTTTGTTGGGTCTACATTTTCGATTCCTTTAACCTTTAACTTACCTCCTGCGCAAGCCAAAATAACAGGGCTCCAAAAGTTACGTGCCATACGTAATGGAAGCGGTTTAATACCTGTAATTACCTTTAAAAACAGTGATAAATTAATTGCGAATATCGACCAAAGGGCAATACCCAAAAATCTGATGTAAGACAAGATTATTTTGCTTTACGCGATTTATTCAATAGTTGTTTGGCGTGTTCTAAATTTTTAGAAAACTTTATGTGATAAGGAACTTTGTTGATATTCCAAACTATGCCAAACCAGCTTAAGAATTTTAAAACATAATAAGTTGGGTCAATCTCCCACCAGAAAAAGCCTTGTCTAGTTGAAGATTGATAATAGTGATGGTTATTATGCCAACCTTCACCCATAGTTACCAATGCTAAAACCAAGCTGTTTTTTGATTCATCACCAGTTTCATAACGTGGCTTTCCTATTTTATGCATTAATGAGTTAATGGAAAATGTGCCATGAAACAAAACAACTGTACTTAACGCAAAGCCTATAAATAAAGCACTCCAAGCTCCGGTAAAAAAGCTAACATCATAAACTGCATAATTAGCCCAGCCTCCAAATCCGGCTACAGCCAACATCATAACTAAAGCAGGAAAAAGATGGTTTTTATTTAGCCACCTTAATTCAGGGAATTTTGCAAAATCTTTGATTAAGTCGAAACGGGTATTTTTAAAATCAGGCCCCATAATCCAACCAATATGAGAGTAAAAAAACCCATATACTTTTGAAGAGTGAGGATCTTTTGGAGTATCGCTGAATTTATGATGGGTTCTGTGGTTGGCTGCCCACCATAAAGCTCCTTTTTGAATGGAGGTTTGGGCAAAAAATGCCAATAAAAATTGAAACCATCTTGATGTTTTAAAGGTTCTGTGGGCAAAGTACCTGTGGTATCCTGCAGTAATAAAAAACATCCTAAAAAAATAAAGGCCAATACAAATAGCCCAATCAATTAAGGTTGCTCCCGAAAAAAAGGCTAATACAGGAGATAGGTGAATCAAAAGAAACCCAACTTCATGCTTCCAATTGGGTCTTCTTCTTTTCTCTTTTAAAACGGGGGTATCAGACGCTTGTACAGTCACTTATAAAAATTTTATAATGGGCAAAAATAAACTAACCAATTTATTTAGAATTATGATAAATATCATCAATGAAGAACCTTGAATCAATAAAAGGCTAAATGGTATAAAACTGAACAGTAAAAACAGAGCCTTGGTTTAAGGCACTTTCAATAATTAAGTTACCTCCACTCTGCTTAGCATAATATTTAACCAATTGAATTCCTAAACCTAGTCCTTTCTCACCATTGGTACCTTTTGTTTTACCTGTGTTTCCATTGCTGAGTTTATCAAGTTGTTCGCTAGACATTCCAGCGCCAAAGTCTTTTACAGTAAGAAGAATATGCTCAGGATCTTTGGATAATATCACCTCAACTTTACTCTCATTTTCTGAAAATTTTATGGCATTAGAAAGCAGATTTCTAATTATCAAAGTAATGTGATTAAATACCGCTAATAATTCAATATTTGGCTCTTC